>JAMOQV010000050.1 GCA_027068615.1 Helicobacteraceae bacterium
ATTGGCTACTATAACTATAACCATAACGGCTATAATATTTATAACCACATTTGCTTATGGAGCTTATGAAATTACATCTAATAGTAAAACAAATTAAAAGAATATAAATGAACAACTTCTCAAATCTTCATCTCTCAAAAGAGATGATACAAAACCTAGATAACATAGGTTATACACAAATGACCCCCGTACAAGAAAAAAGTTTACCTTTTATCCTTGAGAACAAAGACCTTATAGTAAAAGCTAAAACTGGTAGTGGTAAAACTGCTGCTTTTGGTATAGGAATATTGCAAAAACTTCAAGTTAAGAAGTTTCGTGTCCAATCTTTAGTGCTTTGTCCTACTCGTGAGTTGGCAGACCAAGTAGCAAAAGAGCTTAGAATGATAGCTAAGTTTACTCACAACATAAAGATACTTACCCTTTGTGGTGGTAGCTCATTTGGTCATCAACTACACTCACTCAGACACGGAGCTCACATCATAGTAGCAACTCCTGGAAGAGTTTTAAAACATCTTAACAAAGAGAGTTTAAACCTTGATGATTTAGAAACTTTAGTACTTGATGAAGCAGATAGGATGCTAGATATGGGTTTTATAGAGGAGATACAAAATGTTATCTCTTTTGCACCACAAAACAGACAAACTCTACTTTTTTCAGCAACTTATCCTGATGAGATTTTAAACCTTAGCAAGTCTATACAAAAAGATGCCATAAGCATTGAGACTGCATCGGTTGAAGTTGAAAACAAGATAGTAGAGAGATTTTATGAGGTTGATAACCCGTTAAAAACAGATGCTTTAGTAAAAATTCTCTCAAGTTTTAAACCAACAAATGCCATAGTGTTTTGCAATATGAAAATATCTTGCGATGATTTGGCAAAAGATTTACAAAAAAAAGGTGTTGATGCACTAGCACTTCATGGAGATATGGAACAATACGACAGAAACGATGTTTTAGTACAGTTTTCAAACAACTCTTGTTCAGTTTTAATAGCTACAGATGTAGCTGCTCGTGGACTTGATATAAAAGAGTTGGCTATGGTTGTAAACTATGATATGCCACACGATAGTGAAACTTACACACACCGCATCGGTCGTACTGGTCGTGCTGGTGCTGATGGTTTGGCTTGTAGTTTATATACACCCACTCAGATATCTTTTATAGATGAGTATAAAAATAACAAACGAATTTTTGAAGATATATCTGACTTAAAAATAGATACAAACTTTAAGATGAGACCACCATATATAACCTTAGTTATAGAGGGTGGAAAAAAAGATAAAGTTAGAAAAGGCGATATTTTAGGTGCTTTAACTGGTGATGTTGGACTAAAGGGTAGCTCTATTGGTAAGATAGATATATACGATAGACAAAGTTATGTAGCCATAGAATCAAGCCTCATAGATGAAGCACAAAAAAAGCTTAAAAATGGAAAGATTAAAGGTAAAAGATTTTCTACTTGGATATTGTAAGTAAAAGAGTATAAATACCCTTTAAAAAGGGTATTTTTTAAAACTGGATTAGTCCATCTACTGGGCTAGATGCTGTAGCATAAGGTTTTTTAGCAATTCTTCCAGCTAAGTAACTATTGCGACCAGCTTGAACGGCATGTTTCATAGCTTGAGCCATCATTATAGGGTCTTTAGCTTGTGCTATTGCAGTATTTGTTAAAACTCCCTCAGCACCTAACTCCATAGCATAAGCAGCATCACTTGCACAACCAATACCAGCATCAACGATAACTGGAAGATTAACAGCATCTTTTATAAATGCAACATTATAAGGGTTTTGAATCCCTAATCCACTACCTATTGGTGCTGCAAGAGGCATAATTGCATGAGCTCCAGCATCTTCGAGTCTTTTTGCCATAATCGGGTCATCTGAAGTGTAAGCCATTATAGTAAAACCATCTTTTGCAAGAACTTTACAAGCCTCAATAGTCTCTAGTACATCAGGATAAAGAGTTTTTGCAGTATCTCCAATAACTTCTAACTTGATAAGGTCAATGCCTGTTGCTTCACGAGTAAGTCTAAAAGTTGTTATAGCTTCTTGAGCAGTTACACAACCAGCAGAGTTTGGTAAAAACTTAACATTTGTTCCAGCAAAAGTATCTCTTAGATTTTCTTTGTCTGGGTCTGTTATGTTTAAACGGCGAACAGCAACTGTTATAAGTTCACTTCCAGATGCTAAAGTAGCCTCTTTTGTCATCTCAAATGAGTCATATTTTCCACTACCAACGATTAGACGAGAACCTAATTCGTACTTTCCAATTTTTAAAATATTATCCATAAAATATTATCCTGTATTTGAATTAATTAACGACTTTATATCATAACAAAACTTAGATTATAATCTAAATTTTGTTATACAGCTTTTTTTTGATATAATTCACAACTTTATATAGATAAATAGGGATATATCAATGACAACTAGTTTTTTAGTTATTGTTCAAATAGTATTGGTTATTATACTGGTTATAGCAGTATTATTACAAAAAAGTTCAAGCATCGGTCTTGGTGCATACAGTGGGTCTAATGACTCTGTTTTTGGGGCAAAAGGTCCAAACAGCTTTCTAGCTAAAGCTACATTTACACTAGGATTTTTATTTGTTGTAAACACTATCACTCTTGGCTATATGTTTTCACAAAATGCTCAAGCATCTGTTGTTGACAAAATGGTAGAAGATACAAATGTACCTGCACCTATAGCAAAGCCTGAAACAACAAAAACAGTACCTACTGAAAAAACAAAATAATGGAGATAAAATGTTAGAAGAGATATTTAACACTTGTGAAGAAAAGATGAACTCAAGCATAGAACATATGCAAAAAGAGTTTAAAACACTTAGAACTGGTAAAGTTACTACAAATGTACTTGACCATGTTAAAATTGACTATTATGGAACTCCAACACCACTTGATCAAGTTGGTTCAGTAATCGCAACAGATGCTACTACTATAGTAGTAAATCCTTGGGAGAAAAATCTTTTAAAAGATATAGAAACAGCAATCCAATCAGCAAATATAGGTGTTAATCCTAACAATGACGGTGACCAAATCAAACTATTTTTCCCACCTATGACAGTTGATCAAAGACAAGAAACTGTTAAACAGATGAAAGGTATGGGTGAAGATGCTAAAGTTTCTATAAGAAACGATAGAAGACACTCAAATGACAAGATAAAAAAACTTGAAAAAGATAAAGAGATAACTCAAGATGAGTCAAAATCTGCTCAAGAAAATATCCAAAAAATCACAGACAAATATATAGCAAAAATAGACAGTATCTTAAAAGAAAAAGAAGCTGAAATCTTAAAAGTGTAATCAGATGGATGTAAAAAAAATATATATGGATGCAGATGCTCTTTTAGAGGGGCATTTTAAACTAAGTAGTGGTAATCACTCACAGTTTTACCTACAATCAGCAAAAGTTTTAGAAGACCCAAAAACTGCTAAACTTTTAGCAGATGCTTTAGCAAAACAGATAAAAGAGAGTGGTTTAGAAGTTGACACTGTATGTGCTCCAGCTCTTGGTGGTCTTATAGCTGGTTTTGCTCTTGCTACTGCTCTTGATGTTAGAAGTATATTTGCTGAGAGAGTTGATGCAGAGATGACTATTCGCCGTGGTTTTGAGATAAAAAAAGGTGAAAAAGTTTTAATGTGTGAAGATATCATTACAACTGGTGGTTCTGCTATGGAAGCTGCAAAAGTTGTAAAAGAGTTAGGTGGAGAGATAGTGGGTGTTGCCGCACTTGCTAATCGTGGTTTTTGTAAAAGAGAACATAGCGATATTGAAACAAAACCAAACTGTAAACTTCCACAAGATATACCATTTTTTGCACTTGCAGACTTTACATTTGAGATGTATGCACCAGATGCTTGTCCACTTTGTAAAGATGGAAGTGAAGCTATAAAACCAGGTTCAAGAGGGAATTAATCTTCCCCTCTT
>JAMOQV010000051.1 GCA_027068615.1 Helicobacteraceae bacterium
CCTGCTAAAACAGCTAAATCAACAAGAGGTTCAAGTGCTACAACAGTCATATAAGCCCCACCAAAACTAAGAATATTGCTTAAGTTTTCAGCTCCAAAACCTTGTCCGTACAATGCCCAAAAAGCAACCCAAGAAACGATAGCACCTTCCCAAACTACTGACATTTTAAACATTTGAGAGTAACTTATATCTTTGTAAGCTACACCTTCTGGGATGATTTTTTTACTAGCATAGTTAAGCATTAACATACTAGCTAGTAGTGTAGTTACATTGATGCCATACTGAGGTAAATCAAACTGTGCAAAAAACAAACCTTGTATAAGTAGTCCAAGACTAAGCCCTATCATAGCAGGTGCTATACCAAATACTAAAAATATAGTAGTTCCTAGTATAAGGTGAACTTCACTAACTCCAACGGGGTAGTGTGGTAAAACCTCAAAACAACAAAAAACTACGATAGTAGCTATGATTGACTTTAGCATAAGAGATAAAACTCCATTTTCTTTTATATTTTCAAATGCTAACTTAGCACCCATCCCTAAAACACCTGTTGCTGTACCATAGCTTAAGAACATTTTTGCTCCTGCTACTACTCCTGCTTCTATATGCATATAAATTCCTTTAAATTTGTTTTATTGTTATTTGGTTTTAAACCTCTGCTGGTGGTGCTTGTGATGGTTGTATAAGTTCATAAGCTTTAAAATGGTACTGAAAATTAACATCAGCAGTGCATAACTTATATAAAGTTGAATACATTGCTATAATAGATAATGAAAAGTATCTTTTCCCATACCCTTTTAAATGTTTCTGCACCTAAAACCTTTTTATTTTGTAAAAAGATTATAGTATAATTTGGGTTAAAAGGATTTTATATGCTTTATAAAGATGAGTGGACTCAAAAAGAATTTTTAGAAAATAAAAAAGAGTTAGAAAAGCAAGGTGTAAAAGTTTTGTTGGTTGATACTATACTGTCTCCCATAGAAAAAGCTGACAGTGTTGTGTATAACCCTTATGAGTTGAGTAAAGAACCAGAAGGTAGTGTATTTGTTTTTTATTGCGATACTGGTAAAGCTACATTAAATAGACTAAAAGAGTATAAAGAGAGATTTCCAAAGCATCATTGTATCTCACTAAAAGGTGGCAAAGGGTATTGGAGAAAAAATATGATGCTTTTAGACTAAATCTTAGCTATAACTTGTTCAAACTCTCTTGTGATTTCATTTTTATCATAACCATCTCTAAACTCTATGATATGTATCTCTAGTGTATCATCTTTTATATCTAGTGTTAAAGTACCTGGAGTTAGTGTGATAGAGTTTGCTAAAAGTAGTTTTTTCCACTCACTCTTTAACTCTGTTTTTACCTCAACTATCTGAGGTGCTAACTTCATATCTTTACTTAAAACTCTTTTTGCGATTTGAAGATTTGAAGTTATAAGATTTTTAGCTAAAACTAAGATATATACAAAAAACCAAAAAGGGTTTATCATCTCAAACTTATCTTCTTTTGCAAAAAGTTTTGTATAAAGTAAAGAGATGCTAAAACTTATAACTAAACCAACTACTATATTTGCCATCTGAAGATTTGCACTTAAAATCAACCATATACAAAAAAGTAAACCACTCCAAAATAAAACTCTCATCATTTATC
>JAMOQV010000052.1 GCA_027068615.1 Helicobacteraceae bacterium
TAACTTCGCCCTCAAAAGACCTTAGAAAAGATTTTAGCCATCTAAGAGAAACTATATCTAAGTAGTTGGTAGGTTCATCTAAAAGTAGTAGGTTTGGTTCAGTTACTAGAAGTTTTGCTAAGTTGATACGAATCTGAAAACCACCTGAGAAAGAAAGGGGGTCTTTGTCTAAGTCATCTTGTGAAAAACCAAGACCAAACAAAATCTTCTCAACCCTATAAACATCATATTTCATCTCATCTTCAAGAGCAAGAGATGCTTCCTCTCTAAGGGTTGATTCACTAAAAGTAAGATGCTGTTTAAGTGTACCTATCTTGTAGTTTTTTGGGATGATAACATCCCCACTATCTGCTACCTCTTCACCGAGTATAAGTTTAAAAAGTGTAGATTTTCCACTACCATTTCTACCAACTAAACCCATACGGTTTCCTGAGTTTAGTTTTAGGTTTAAGTTGTTAAAGAGTTCTTGTGTTGCATAATTTTTTGAGATATTTGTTAGTTGTATCATAGTTTCCACTTAATTTTTTTGTAATTATATACAAAGAAGTCTAAAGTCTAATACATTAGTTAAATTTTATACAACATTTTTTAAACTTCTTGCCACTACCACAAGGGCAACTTTCATTTCTTTGTACTTGTGTGTTGTATAAGATGCCATCATCATAAAGCCACTGACCATCTTGTAGTACAAACTTACTTCTTTCATGTAAAACAGATATAACACCATCTTCACGAAAGTAAGCTTTAAACTCAACTTCATCATCTTTGGCATCTAGCACTTCTAGCTTTAGCCACTCTATATGCTTATATGCACTCATATCTGTTGAGATATCTTTTGTCGTTGTTTTTGCTAGATACTCGCCATCGTTTCTTACAAATGCATCATATCTACTTCTCATTAGTTGTTTAGGAGTTAAATTTTTCATAAAAAATTATAGCATAAGTAATTTTAGTGTATGATACTTATACCAAACTCTATTAAAAACTAAAAATTGAAATTATAAATTTGTATAGGAAAAGGGTAAAAAGATGGCTGTAACGATAGAAAAAGCTTTAGAACTTATATATAAACATACAAAACAAAAACCTATAAAGATTTTACCCATAGAGAGTGCTTTGGGTTTTATACTAGCTGAGGATGTTACAGCTACTCATAATCTTCCACCTTATGATAACTCTGCTATGGATGGTTATGCTGTAAAACTTTGTGATGCTTCTAAATGTGTAAAAGTTGAACATACTATATTTGCAGGGGATAACTCTGATGCTATACTTGAAGATGGATTTGGCATCAAGATAATGACAGGTGCAAAAATCCCTCAAGGTACAGAGTGCATAGTACCTATTGAAGATACAACAAGTTGTAAAGATGGTGTAAAATTACCACAAAACTTAAAACCACAAAACCATATAAGGCGTTGTGGTGAAGATATAAAAAAGGGTGATTTTTTACTAAAAAAAGGTACAAAACTAAATGCTCACCAAATCACACTCTTAGCATCTCAGGGTATTAGCCATATAAAAGTGTTTAAAAAACCTCGTGTAGCTGTATTTTCATCTGGTGCTGAGTTAAAGATGCATTTTGAGAGTGTTGAGGAGTATCAACTTTATAACACAAACAGTCCAACAACCCTATCAAGAGC
>JAMOQV010000053.1 GCA_027068615.1 Helicobacteraceae bacterium
TTAAATAAAGTGATAGTCGAGGGGTGGCTAATTAAGTATAAGTTCCCACCCACACCACAAACCAACCTAAAAAATAAGGTAGCCAAACCAAACTTTATAAGGAACTGTTTTGTACATCAATGAAATTATAGCAAAAAGATTATTAGATAGTAATGTATTGTTCTCTTTAAGTTCCTTTTAGAGGAATTTTAGATATAATACTCTTATGAATATAATCTCAAAAAGAACAATAGTACAATTTTATGAAAAGTACCCAGATTCTAAAACAGCTTTAGAAGTATGGTATAGTAATGTTAAAAAATCAATATGGCTTACTCCAAGTGATATTAAAAGAGTATATGCTGATGCTTCATTTATAGCAGATAACAGAGTAGTATTTAATATCAAAGGTAATAACTACAGGTTGATAGTTCATATTGACTATTTGAGAAAATTTGTAAGAGTAAAGTTTATAGGTACACATACTCAGTACGATAAAATAAATGCAGAGGAGATATAAGATGAATATCAAACCAATTAAAACAGAACAAGATTATGATAAGGCATTACAAAGAGTTGATGAACTTATGGAGCTAAATCCTCAGTTAAATACACCTCTTAGTGATGAACTTGAAGTTTTAGTCATGCTTATAGAAAAATATGAAGAGAAAAATTGGGCTATAAGTACACCAGACCCAATTGAAGCCATAAAAGTAAGAATGGAACAAATGAATTTAAAACAAAAAGATTTAGTTCCATACATAGGTAATAAAAGTAAAGTATCAGAAGTGTTAAATAGAAAAATTTCATTATCTCTTAATATGATAGTTAATCTAGCTCAAGGACTACATATACCTTTTGAGGTATTTCTAGCAAACTATACAAATAAAAAGTGTATGTATTGAAATTATGATTAAAGATAAATTTGGGAGATATAATTTTTCATTTTTAGCTGTTGAAGCAGTATAGTAAGTAAATCTATAAGAGATAAAAAATTATGCTGCTTTTTCAGTTATAAACTTTTTTTTCTTTATACTCTCAACAAACTGTTTAGGAACTTTAGCATTAAGCATTTTTTTAGCATCTTCACCAGTAATATGTGGCATAGATACTTGTACCACTTTACCATTTTCATATTTAAAAGCCATGACAAACCCTTTCTTATTATTTTAACATATAGTGGAAGATATACTGTATATAGTGATTGTATGGATATACTAAATAGTATTAATAATATGTCAAAACCAAGAGAATTAAAGGATATAGCCTAAAAAAGCAGATAAAAATATATCTGCTTTTATAAAAGATAGTGGACTAGATATATCACGGCAAGCACTAAATGAACTTAAAACAAAAAATGTTGCAAGATATAAAGTGCAGACTTTAGGTATGTTGTGTGTAAATTTAAATCTTGATTGAACCCTCTGAACAAGCCAGCTGATTCTTCCTTGTTTTGATATTCTATCATTATACTACCCCAAATAATCAAGACAACTTTTTAAAATTTCTTATTCACCTCTAACCTGTAACTTTAAGAAACAGCATTTTCCTTTTTTAAGTAATTTTCATCATTCATCTGTAAACTTTCAAAGTAAACATTCATAGGTTTTTTATACTTGAGTGTTTCATGAAAC
>JAMOQV010000054.1 GCA_027068615.1 Helicobacteraceae bacterium
ACTGTTACACTTGGGATGATTTTGAGTTAAAAAAGTATGATTTAGTAGTAAATACAACAAGTGCAGGACTAAAAGATGAAAACCTACCTGCTCCAAAAGAGTTGATAGAATCTATCTTAGACAACACCTCTTTTGTAGCAGATGCTATCTATGGAAAACTAACACCATTTTTACAACTAGCAAAAAATAAAAATATAACTTATAAAGATGGTGCAGATATGCTACTAGGTCAAGGCATCTTAGCAAATGAATTTTTTGTCAACAAAGAGTTAAAACTTGAAGATATACAAAAAGAGATGCAGAAGAGTTTTCAACTTTAGATAAAATAGATGCAAGGTTTTATACTCAATCTAAATAAAGTTAAAGATGAAGATTTAATAGTTACAATTCTAAGTAAAAATCATATATATACACTTTATAGATTTTATGGTGCTAGACATGGTAGTATCAACTTAGGCTTTAAGTTGGATTTTGAGGTTGAATCCTCTTATAAAGTTACTATCTCAAGACTAAAAGATGTTATTCATATAGGTTTTAGTTGGATAACAAACTATCAACTTTTAAAATTATGGCAGGATTTTACACACCTTTTTTACAAGCATCTTAAAGAGACTTATGAGTTGGATGCTTTTTATTTTGAATTATTAGAAGATGCTTGTCAAAAGTGGGATAAACAAAATCCAAAACGGGTAGCAATAGAGAGTTATGTAAAACTACTTGAGTATGAGGGTAGGCTACATAAAGATTTGGAATGTTTTTTATGTGGTATATCTATAGAGGATGAAATCTCTTTAGTTAGAGCTTATCTTCCAACACATAAGGAGTGTTCACATACACTCTCTATCTCAAAAGATGCATTTAATGAGCTTTTTAACAATAAATCTACTCTGTTTTTAGATGATATAGAGGTGGATAGATTATGGTATATACTAATGGAAGGGTTATGATAGGATGTTAGAAGTAGATGATATACAAAGTATTATTATAAAAAATTCTCAAGAGTTAAGTAAAGAGTTTAAGAGAATTTTTCACGGTCGTGGTGGTTTATATGATGGTTATAAGCATCTAACTATAGATAGTATAGATGATGTTTTAAGTGTTGCTTTATATTTTGAAGAAAAAAATGAAGATAAACTTTTAGATATGTTAAAAGAGTTTATTAAAGAGACTCAACATAACACTATAGTTGTGCAAAGAAGATACTTAAAAGGTAGTCCTAGTGAAGTTTTAATTGGTGAGTTATCTGATGAGATATATGCCTATGAAAATGGTATGAAGTTTAAACTCAATCTATTATCAAATAGAAATAATGGTTACTTTCCAGATATGAAAAATGGTCGTGCTTTTATAAGAGAAAATTCAAAAGATAAAAGTGTGTTAAACCTTTTCTCATACACTTGTGCATTTAGTGTATCTGCAAAGATAGGTGGAGCAAAAACTGTTTCAAATATAGATATGAGTAAAGGTGCATTAAGTACAGGTAGAATAAATCATCATCTAAATAATATAGATACAAAAGGTGTTAGTTTTTTACCATACAATATCTTAAAATCATTTTCTCGTATCAAGAAAAAAGGTCCTTATGATGTTATCATTATAGATCCACCAACATTTCAAAAAGGAAGCTTTGAAGCAACTAAGGATTATCGTAAGCTTATTATGAAACTTCCACAAATAGCTTCTGATAAGTGCATACTTTTAGCTTGTTTAAATTCTCCAGATTTGGATGAGGATTTTATAAAAAATCTTATAAAAGAGTTAGCTCCAAGTTTTGCATTTTCACATAGGCTTAAAAATGTAGATGAGTTTAAGTCAGAAGATGAAACTAGGTCTTTAAAAAACCTAGTTTTTAAAAGGGATATTAACTCTTTAGCAAAAATCAGCTAAAAGACCAGCTTTAAGGGTTTCGTACATCTCTTGCCCTTTTAGTTTTTTAACAATTTCAAGTGCAAAACATATAGCTGTTGCTGGACCACGAGATGTCATAACATTTCCATCTTCGATAACCTTTTTATCTGAAATGTATCCATTTTCCCTTATCTGTTCTTCAACTGATGGGTAGCAAGTGTAGTTTTGTTTTAAAACACCAGCTTTGTTAAGTGCAAATGGTGCTGCACAAATTGCACCTATATTTTTACCTTTTGCATCCATATCTTTTAATAAAGCTTGAACATTTTTATCATCTGCTAGTGCATAAGTACCATCCCAACCACCTGGAAGCACAACCATATCTAATGCATCTGCATTTGTATCTTTAACTTCTATATCAGTTTGAACTGTTATAGAATTTGCACCTTTTACTAGGGTGTCTTTATCTAGTGAAGCTACTAAAACCTCTATATCTGCTCGTCTTAAAACATCGATAATAGTTATAGCTTCTATCTCTTCAAAACCTTTTGCAAGTGGTACTAAAACTTTCATATACATATCCTTTTTTGTGAAATTATCCCATAAGTCTGTTTATATCATTATAAAGGCCAAGACCCATAAGTGAAAATAATATAACCCATCCAGCGATGGTTAGTTTTATAACTATCTCTTCACTAGCAGGTCTTTTAAAAATCAATTCATAAAGATTAAACATAATATGTCCACCATCAAGAGCAGGGATAGGAAGAAGATTTAAAACACCAAGATTAACAGAGATAAGTGCTGCAAAAAACAACACACTCATCCAGCCAGCTTCTGCTGCATCTGATGTTACTTTTACTATACTTATAACTCCACCCAACTCTTTTGCTGGTACATCACCAACAACAAGTTTTTGTAACCCTGTAAATATCATAGTAGAAGCAAATATTGTTTTGTCTATAGCAAATTCAACTGTTTGTAAAGCATCTAGTTTTAGTGGATGTGTAACTCCTGCTGAACTTATACCTATCATTTTTCTTTTTACTGTTTCGTTGAACATATTTTTAGTTTCTGAGATTTTAGGTGTAAGAGTTTTAAACTCTATGTAGTTATCTCTTTGGATTTTTAGATTTAAAACACCATCACTTGATGCTATG
Organism: Helicobacteraceae bacterium; assembly: GCA_027068615.1. GTDB lineage: Bacteria > Campylobacterota > Campylobacteria > Campylobacterales > Sulfurimonadaceae > Sulfurimonas. The sequence goes on from JAMOQV010000054.1 coordinate 3,009, forward strand.
ATTTTTGCCATATCTTCCCAAGTATCTGTTTTTATACCATTTATCGCTAGTATAGTGTCTTTACTTTTTAATCCAGCTTCATAGGCTGGAGAGTCTTTTACAACATCTCCAATAACTGCAGATAAGACATTAGGTGAACCAAGAGCTATGATAAAGTACATAAAAAATGCAAGTACAAAGTTTGCCAAAGGACCAGCAAGAAGTATAAATATCCTCTCAATAGGCGTTTTTACAGTGTAACTATCTGCATCATAGTTTTTTTTGCTAGGGTCTGAATCATCTTGACCTTTCATCTTTACATAACCACCAAGTGGGATAGCTGAGATGCTCCATTGTGTATTAAACTTATAAAATGAAAAAAGTTTTTTCCCAAAACCTATACTAAAAACATCAACTTTTACCCCTACAAAACGAGCAGCTAAGTAGTGACCTAACTCATGAAAGAAGATTAAAGCTGATAGTACTAAAAGTGAAACAAACATACTCATCTATTTTTATCCTTAAGTAGGGCATCTTTAAATCCCCAAATGTATTCTAATCCAGAGTAAACAGTAAGTGTAACAGCTAACCATAAAAGTTCTTCTCCAAAAGTCCAATGCATAAGTAAAAAACCTATAGCTATCATCTGAACAACTGTTTTTACTTTACCAGCCCATGAAGCTTTTACACTTATACCCTCACTTATAGCAACTGTACGAAGTCCAGTTATAAAAAGTTCACGAACTATGATGATATATATAGCCCAAGCTGAAGCCTCACCTATCATCATAAGACCTAAAAATGCAGCGAGTGTAAGCATCTTATCTGCAAGTGGGTCAAGTATAGCACCAAGTAGTGTCATCTGGTTCCATTGTCTTGCTATATAGCCATCAAAAAAATCAGTAGCAGAAGCAAGTACAAATAAAAGTGAAGCAAAATAATAGTTCCAAGTTATATGAAAGCCATTATCTGTAAAAAAATCTGGGTTTAAGATTATCCAAAACATCAAAGGAGCTATTAAAATCCTTATAGATGCTAAGATATTTGGAAGATTCATCAAAAAAATATCCTTAAAATTATAATATGAATTTTAGCTTTTTAGCTCTTAATGTAGGCTTGTTTTAAAGCTTAGTACCAAAAACTAAAACTCTACCATATATAAATCCCCAAATTAAAAATAAAATCAACCAAGCACTAAAAGTGATGTCAAATAAGAAGTTTGCTTCCCATCCAAACCCTATGTTTAAGCTATATAATGCTCTAAGTAAAACAATAACTTGAGTAAATAAAAACAGTTTTGTAGTTAGTGCATCTGCCATAGGTGGTTGTCCAGAATGTCCAAGTGTTACTCTTGTTCCAAAACCTATAAGAACTGTTGTTAAAAATCCAAGTGCTAAAAGGTGAACATTTAGGTAGTAAAATGATGTATCCAATGCTAACTCACCAATAAGAGTTATAGAAGATAGTAAAAATGCTGTTGGTAACCAAAATAAACAAAGATGCAATACCCAAAGTATAGCAGGGGATTGAAATGGTTTTAATTCCCATCTTTTAAACTCTATAAACATATATAAAGCCAATGATATATCCACTAATATCTCTGCTATTTTTATATCTAAAGTATTAAAGATACTTTTTAGGATAAATAATATAAAAACTATCTTAACAAAATTTGCATTTTTTTGAGCAAAAGAGTGTGAGAAGAAAGGTATCATCCTTTGAGCAACACTAAATGCTAAAAAGATTAAATATAAGTAAAAAGATATATTTGTAGATATTTTAAGTAGATATATATTTAAGTTTATATAGTGATTAACTGCGATAGCTAAAAATAAAAAATGTCCAATAAGTCCAAAATAGTGACCTGTTAAAATCCAAAAAGCATCTTTTTTATCAAAAGAAGCACCATTTTTATATATCTCTTGTAGTTTTTTTATGATAAATATATGAGATATAAAAAGCAAAAAAATACCAATAGTTAAAACTATATAAGAGATAAAAGAACCTATAAGAAAAAGTATAGAACCTATAGAACTAAGATAAAAAATATTTGTATAATAATCTTTTTCTATCACTTTATATTGGCAAAATCGTGGAAATGTTGTAAATAAAAAACCTGTAAAAACATTGGTAAATACAATAAAGACTAAGCCATATATATGAAAATACAAACTATCTATAGTTAGAGATAAAACACCTTTATATGAAAGTGCAAAAATAGCCATAACAATTATGGCATTTATAATTCCTAATATAAAAAATGGTTGGTGTGGTTGGGATAAAAAATAGTTTTCTTTTTCTAAATTTGTTTTAAAATTCAAGATATTCCTTTTTTATATGTATTGTATCTTAATTATTTATATTTCGCTATAATTGCAAAATTATTTTAGATATAGGAATTTTTATATGAGCACTAAAGCAAATATTAATGGAAAAGTTTGGAGATTTGGTAAAGATATAGATACCGATTTGATTATCGCTGCTCGTTACTTAAATACTTCAGTACCAGAGGAGTTAGCACCACATGTTATGGAAGATGCAGATCCTGATTTTGTAAAAAAAATGAGTGTTGGAGATGTTATAGTAGCTGGTGAAAACTTTGGTTGTGGAAGTAGTCGTGAACATGCACCTATCGCACTAAAAGCTGCTGGTGTTGCTGCAATTATCGCACCAACTTTTGCAAGAATCTTTTATAGAAACTCTTTCAATATGGGACTTCCTATATTTGAACTACCACAGAGTGCTGAGATAGCAGAAGGTGATGAGGTTAGTATCGATATGGATGCTGGAACTATCACAAATAAAACTCAAAACAAAACTTACAATTTCACACCTATTCCTGCTTTTATGCAAGAGCTTATAGATGCTGGTGGATTGATGAATTTTGCAAAAAATGAAGTAGAAGGTAAATAATGAAAACATATAACATAGCACTTATAAAAGGTGATGGGATTGGTCCTGAGATAATTGATGAAGCAGTAAAAGTTTTAGATGCAGTATCTTCATCTTTTGATTTTGATTTTAAGTATGAAGAGGTTTTAATGGGTGGTTGTGCCTATGATGAGACTGGAGACCCACTTCCACAAGAGACTATAAGAATAGCACTAAAAAGTGATGCAGTTCTTTTTGGTGCTATAGGTGGTGAGAAATGGGACAATCTTCCTCGTGAAAAAAGACCAGAGAGTGGGCTTTTAAGATTTCGTAAAGAGTTAGGTGTTTATGCAAATCTTCGTCCAGCTATCGTTTATGATGAGCTTATCAATGCATCTTCACTTAAACCAGAAATCATAAAAGGTGTAGATATAATGGTTGTTCGTGAGCTTATAGGTGGTATCTATTTTGGTGAGCCTAAAGGTCGTGATGATAACAAGGGCTACAACACTATGGTATATACTAAAGATGAGATAGTTCGCATTGCACACCAAGCATTTAAAATCGCTCAAAAAAGAGATAAAAGAGTTTGTTCTATAGATAAAGCAAATGTTTTAGATGTTTCTCAACTTTGGAGAGATACAGTAACAGAAGTAGCAAAAGAGTATCCAGATGTTGAACTTTCACATATGTATGTTGATAATGCTGCGATGCAATTAGTGCTAAACCCTAGACAATTTGATGTTATGCTTACTGGAAATATCTTTGGAGATATACTAAGCGATGAAGCTTCTATGCTTTGTGGTTCTATCGGACTTTTACCATCAGCATCAGTTGGTGAAAAGATAGGTGTTTATGAGCCTATCCACGGTTCAGCTCCAGATATCGCGGGGCAGGGTGTTGCTAATCCTATCGCTACGATAGGTTCAGCTTCTATGATGCTTAGATATGCATTAGGTGAGATTGAAGCAGCAGACCAGATAGATAATGCTATAAAAAGAACTCTACAAGAGGGTTATAGAACAGGTGATTTATCTCAATTTGATGCAAAAGAGGTTTGTTCTACTAGTGAGATGGGTTCTATCATAGCTAACTATGCTACTAAAAAATAGATGCAAACATTAACTCTGGCAAATATTTATGAGCTTCAGGGTCTAAAAGATGAAGCTTTAGAAATTTATAAAGAGATATTGAAAAAAGATCCTTCTAATAGTGATGCTAAAATTGCTATTAGAAGACTCTCTGGTATGAGAAAAAAATTTTTAAATGTGAATTTACAGATGAAAGATTTTTTTTTAAAAATGGATTCAGATATAGAGTTTAATGAGTTTGAAAGGTGGTTGTTAAAATGGAATTAAAAGATGTAGTTTTATCTACTCTTGCAGAGATGGAAGAAAATGAAGCTATAAGAGAAGATTTAACTAAGTCCATAAAAGTGAATACACAAGATATAACTCCTCTAAAAATTGAAGTAGAAGAGATTAAAAAAGAAGAATCTGAAAAACAGGAAATGGTAGAAGAACCTGCAGATGATGAGTTTTATTTTCTTACATCAGTTAGAGAAAGACTTTTAGTCCTTTTTGAAGGCTTTCAAGCACCAAACAATAAAGAGATTGAAGCAAAAATAGATATGACTTTAAACTTTTTAGAATATACATTAGCTACTATAGATAAAAGATTAGAAAAACTTCAAAAAGGTGATAAATGAGTCAATATAGAGTTTTGATAGATGCAAATGATGAAAAAGGTTTAGTTCATAAAGTTTCTAGTATCTTTTATAATCATGATTTAAATATACTTTCAAATAGTGAATTTGTAGATAAAGAGAATAATAAATTTTTTATGAGAAGTGTTGTTGATGGTGTTGTAGAATTAGAAGAACTTAAAAGTTCTATAGAAAAAATACTTCCAAATAATAATTCAAGTGTAAAAGTTATATCTCCTAAAAAGAAAAATATAATTATAATGGCTACTAAAGAGTTACATGCTTTAGGTGATATTCTTATTCGTCATGAAGCTGGTGAACTTGAAGCAAATATATTAGCTGTTATATCAAACTATGATTCTCTTGAATCTCTTGTTAAAAAATTTGATATACCATATATAACTGTAAGTCATGAAAATCTTGAAAGAGCAGAACATGAACAAAAAATTATAGATGCTATAAAAAGTTTTGATGAAGTTGATTATATAGTTCTTGCAAAATATATGAGGATTTTAACACCTAGATTTGTGGAAACATTTGAAGATAAAATTATAAATATTCATCACTCTTTTCTTCCAGCTTTTATAGGAGCAAATCCATATAAACAAGCTTATGATAGAGGTGTTAAAATCATAGGTGCAACAGCACATTTTGTAAATAATAATCTTGATGAAGGTCCTATAATTGCACAAGAAGTTATACATATAAATCATGCTTATAGCTGGAGGGATATGCAAAGGTCTGGTCGTGATGTTGAAAAAGTTGTGCTTTCTCGTGCTTTAAAATTGGCACTTGAAGATAGAATATTTGTTTATGCAAATAGAAGTGTAATATTTTAAAGGCTATAGTATGGTAAAGTTTAATTTAGTATTGGTAAACCCTCAAATCCCAAACAATACAGGTGCAATAGGGAGACTTTGTGTTAATGCAGGGGCAACTTTGCATCTTATAAAACCTATAGCTTTTGATATAGACGAAAAGGCTGTACGTCGTGCTGGGCTTGATTATTGGGATAAGTTAGATTTAAAAGTATGGGAAAGTATAGATGAATTTTTTCTTCAAAATGATATAACAGATAATGCATATTTTGCAACTACAAAAACAGATAGACCTTATTTTGAAGCTGATTTTAAAGAGAACGATTATATATTTTTTGGAAGTGAAACAGCAGGAATACCAGAAGAGATATTAAACAGATACAAGTCTCAAAATATAACTATACCAATGACTAAAGATGGTAGAAGTTTAAATCTAGCTATTAGTACTGGTATAGTTTTATATGATGCTATACGACAAAATTTTAATTAAGGAAGTATAGTATGGAAATATTAGATACTGTAATGAGCATACTTTTTGTTCTTTTTATGATTTTTATATTTGGTGGTTATCATAAAAATAAATCAGCACAGAGAGAAGCTCAGTTTAAAAAAGATGAAGAAAAAGCTAGTAGTTCTTCAAGAATATGACATTTTGCAATATTTATTTTGACTTTTATAAATAAAAAGACTATAATATGTCATATATACAGAATATGAGGAATTGTTATGAATAGTTTTTCAGAAATAGTTGAAGAGATAAAAACGATAATATCTAGTGATTTTGGTGATAAAAAAGTTTTTGATAAAGATGTAGCAAAAGCTTTGGGTATATCACAGATGAATTTTGCTACTATGAAAAAAAGGAACAAGATACCTTTTAATGAGCTTCTTGATTTTTGTGCTTTAAAATCAATATCAATTAACTGGATGCTTTATGGACAATCTCCTGAAAGTTTAGTAGAAGCTACAAATAGATTTTATATGATTAAGTACTTTAATGATGTTCATGCTTCTGCTGGAGCTGGTTCAGAACCACTTTCTGAGGATGTTGAAGAGTTAGAGATGCCTAGTTACTTTATAGATAAATTGGGTGGGGAAAAAGAGCTTAACAATATAGAAGCTATAAATGTTTCTGGTGATTCTATGGAACCAACTTTTAGTTATAATGATATAGTTTTTATAAATAGAAGTAAAACAGATTTAGGTAGAGGTGGTATCTTTACTATAAGAACAGATGCTGGACTTTTTATAAAAAGGGTTCAAAAAAGGATAGATGGTAAGATAGATATTATATCTGATAATAAAGTATATACAACCCTTACTCTTGATCCTAAAGATATAGAAGTTATAGGTAGAGTTGTATGTAGATTTGGAGACATAACCTAAAAGTTGTGTCCAACAGTAACACCTAACTAATTTTCCTCCTCATAAAATTTTATATTGAACATTTGATTTAGTTCATAAACTTTAGATTTAATCATAGGTATAGGTTTTTTCCA
>JAMOQV010000055.1 GCA_027068615.1 Helicobacteraceae bacterium
AAAAAATATCGTAACTATTCACCCCTAAAAATCCAAAAAATAAACCTCTGAAATACATATAAAAAGATACTAAATAAAGCCTATTTTTAGGGCTTTTTAGCTATAATATCATATATAAAAAGAGGTGTTTTTAAATTGAAAAAAGATAAGATTAAATATAACTTTACAGTAAAAAGTACAGAAGAACTTGATAAGCTATCTCATGAGGAGTTGCTTAAATATGTAAAAGATTTGCAAGATAATCTTACTCAAGAAAAACCACCGAAGAACTCTAATAATTCTAGTATTCCACCATCAGTTGAAATAGTTGATCCGAAGAAAAAAGGTAAGAATCAGAGCTTGCGAAAAAAGAGTGACAAATCAGCTGGTGGTCAAAAAGGTAGAGTTGGTACTACTCTTAAACAGAGTGATACACCAGATGAAATAGAGAAAATTCCTTTTGAGATAGAACATTGCAAGAAGTGTGGAGAATCATTAACTGATGAAGTTGCTAAACTAAAAGAAAAAAGACAAGTTTTAGATATAAAACTCTCATCAATCAATAGTAAAATAAAAGAGTATCAAAGCTTCTCTAAAATATGCCCAGCATGTGGATATGATAACCATGATAACTCATTCGCTAAAGGTGTCACATCAAATATTAGTTATGGTTCTAATATTACAGCTATGGTTTCATATCTTAGTGTATCTCAATATATGGCACATAAACGAATAGTATCGCTACTTTCAGATCTCTTCAATGTAAATATAGCAGAAGGAACAATTAATTCTCTACTTAAAAAAGCAAGTAAACTATCTAATTCTGAGATACAAAAGATAACTACAGCTTTAGAGAGTGCCTCTCTTGTAGGCATAGACGAAACAGGTTGTAAAATAGATGCTTCTAAACATTGGCATTGGACTTTTCAAAACAGTGCAAATACTTTAGTTGTTGTAAATAAATCAAGAGGCACAAAAGTTATCAATAACACATTTGCTAATGGATTTAAAAATGCTTGTGTAGTTCATGATAATTATTCATCATATAGTTCATTAGAGTGTAAAAGTGAACAGTTGTGTTTAGCTCATAAGCTAAGAGATTTAAACTATGTTATTGATTGTGATGATACCAAGTTATCCAAAGGTATTAAACAGCTTTTAAAAGAAGCTATAAGAGACGACAAAAAAGAGTTAACACAAGAACAAAGAGTTATGCTTAAAGCTCAATATGACAAATCACTAAAACATCTTTTATCAATGCCTACACTACTTAAAAGCGAAACAGACAAACAAGTAAATTCATTTAAAAAAGCTCAAGATAAAATCTTTACATTTTTACTTGATGAAAATATTCCACCAGATAATAATGGTAGTGAGAGAGCTATACGAAATATTAAAGTCAAACAGAAAGTATCAGGTCAATTTAAATCATTTGAGGGTGCTGTTTATTATTCCAATATTAGATCTATTGTGGATACCTCTCGAAAAAGAGGTTTAAATGAATTTGAATCTTTAACTCGTATGATTGAGGGGTATTCTGTCTTTTAGGTGGGGTGAATAGTTACAAAAACTCGTATAAGAAAAGCTGTTG
>JAMOQV010000056.1 GCA_027068615.1 Helicobacteraceae bacterium
ACATTAAATCTAAAGTGCATAATATCGCCATCTTGAACGATATACTCTTTACCTTCTAGTCTCATTTTTCCAGCTTCTTTACATTTTGCTTCACCACCTAGTTCTACAAAATCTTTATAAGAGATAACTTCTGCACGGATAAATCCTTTTTCAAAGTCATTATGTATAACTGCCGCTGCTTTTGGTGCTGTTGTGTTTTTTTTGATAGTCCAAGCACGAACTTCTTTTACACCTGCTGTAAAGTAGCTCATAAGACCTAGTTTATCAAAACCTTTATGAATGATTTGGTCAAGTCCTGATTCTTCTACACCTAACTCTTGTAAAAACTCTTTTGCTTCATCCTCTTCAAGACCAACTAGTTCCTCTTCAACTTTTGCACAAAGTTTTATAAGTTCACAGTTGTTTTCTTCTGCATGAGCCATTAGTGATTTTACATAATCATTATCTTCTAAAAGACCATCTTCGTCAACATTTGCACCATACATAATCTCTTTATGAGTTAAAAATCTAATCTCATTGTTTAGTTGTTTGTATTCATCAGTATCAGTTTTTTCAAAGTTTCTAGCTAGATTTCCATCTGCTAAGAACTCCACTAACTCTTCTGCCAACTCTAAAACAGCTTTAGCACTTTTATCTGCTTTAGCTTGTTTTCTTAGTCTGTCCATTCTGTTTTGTAAAACTTCAACATCAGCTAGTATAAGTTCTGTTTCTATAATCTCTACATCTCTAAGAGGGTCTATACTACCCTCATTATGAACTATATTTTCATCATCAAAACATCTTACGATTTGAAGTATAACTTCAGTTTCACGGATATTAGATAAGAACTTGTTTCCTAAACCTTCACCTTTTGAAGCACCTTTAACTAGACCAGCAATATCTACAAAATCTAAAGTTGAGTATTGGATTTTTTCAGGGTTTACGATTTTTGCTAATTCTGCAAGTCTTTTATCTGGTACTGGTACGATAGCTTTGTTTGGTTCTATTGTACAAAACGGATAGTTTGCTGCTTCTGCATTTTGAGCTTTTGTTAAAGCATTGAAAGTTGTTGATTTACCTACATTTGGAAGTCCTACTAGACCTATTGATAATCCCATAAATTCTCCAGTTAATATTTTTAACCCAGATTATGCAATAGAAATAAAAAATTATACTCTATCATTGCAATCAAGTGGCATTCATTAAAAATCTACACCACCAATAAGGTGGCTTAAAATTTTTACTAAACACCCCTTAATTACAAGCATAGGTAAATTTTATAAATTCCTACTGCATAATCTGGGTTTAAGTTTTATAAGCAATTATACTAAATAAACCTTATATAAAAGAATTTTAAAAGTTATAATTTTTAATAAAGTGCTTATAGCAACTGTGATAGTATTCGCTTAAATTAATATAGGATATAAAAATGAGTAGATTTGATGCATTATTTGAAGATGAAGATGATATCTTAGGTGGTTCACCTGTTTCGAGATATTGGGATATTCACGATCAACTTTCAAAAGATTTGATTAGAGATGAATTTGATAAGATAGTTGAGAGACTTGTCGCACTAGAAGGGCTTCTTAGTGAAAATCATGATTATGAGAGTATAGATGATTTGGTTACATCTTATTGTGCTACAAACTATGCAAATATGGATGAGTTTAAGAAAAGTACATATATGGATTTAGCTGGTAAGCTTATATATAGGCTTAACGATTAAGTTCTATTTTTAAAAAGAGTATAAAAATCTTTTAAAATTAGCAATACACAATAAAACCACAGTCCATTTAATATATAATTTTGGCTAAGACCATGATTATATAAAAATGGAAAACCTATAAAAAACGGCCATTTAAAAAAATAAAAAAATAATATTGCACTTCCATAAAGTTCTTTCATAAAACAGATTTTAGCGATGTAATATTAAAATAAATTAAAAGGAATAGTCATGATAGTTCATATCGTTATGTTCAAATTTAAAGAAGAAAACAAAAAAGAAAACCTTTTAGTAGCTAAAAATAAGCTTGAATCGTTGTTGTCTCAAGTTCCAACTTTAAACTTTATGGAGGTTGGCATCAATTTTGCAGATGAAGCTCGTGCTTTTGATATGTCACTTTATTCTAAATTTAACACTAAAGAAGATTTAAAAGCTTATGCTATACATCCTGAGCATCTTAAAGTTGTTGAGTTTATAAAAAGTGTTGCTTTAGAGTCTAAAGTGGTTGATTACGAGCTATAAACCTGAGTTCGACAATAAAAATACCCAAATATAGGGCAACTAAACGGCAATCTTTTAAAAATTATCCTCTTAACTTAGCTACAGCTAGGTTTTTTAGTATATTTTTTAAAATCTCACCATTTATTTACCCTATCTTTGGGCATTCTATTGTCGAACTCAGGTTATAACTTAAAAATTTTAGTTAATTCTATTTCGATTATATTTTTATATGAATGATTTGTTATAATTATCTAAATTATAATTTAAAGGAATAGTATTGTGAAAAATACAGGTGAACCAACATTAGAAAATATTGAAGATTATAATGAACTAAAAGGTTCTAAAAAGAAAATTGTTTGGGCTGTTATTGTAACAGGTCTTATTTTGGGAGTTATCTATACTGTAGCTTATGATGTAGATGATAATGCAGATGCTATAAAAGTTGAAAAAAACTTAGTAAAAAGTATCCCTATGAAGTGATTGAGGTGGATAGATGTTATTGACATTAGTAACTATATACAGTTTGTATGTAGTAGTAAGTATTTACACAAGTGTAATGCAGATAGGTTATGTAAATAAAGCCAAACTAGGTAGTGCCGTTTTGCTTAAAACAGCTGATTTTATGAAAGCTGGAAACTACTTGGTTAGAAAAGAAAAGTTGGCTATTTTAAGTACATTTTTTGATTATGTTTTATTTATAGCATGGATGGGTGTAGGTATAAGATTTTTACAAGATAACATCTTTTTTGAAAGTGAAGCTTTTACAAATGTTGCTATTGTTATGAGTTTTATCGTTATTAACTCTATATTTTCTTTACCTTTTTCATATTATGAAAAGTTTGTTATAGATACAGAGTTTGGATTTAACAAATCAAGTATAGTTCAGTGGATAAAAGACACAGCTATAACTTTTGTTATGACACTTATTTTAGGTTCTTTAGTTGTATATGGTATATACGAGATTATAGCAAATTTTACATTATGGTGGCTTTGGAGTTTTGTATTTATATTTGGTGTTGTTATACTTATAAATATGCTTTATCCAGCTTTTCGTGCTATGTTTTTTGATAAGCTTACACCACTTAAAGATGAAGAATTAGATGCACAGATAAAAGAACTTATGGATAAAACAGGTTTTGTAAGTAGTGGAGTTTTTGTAAGTGATGCATCAAAAAGAGATGCAAGATTAAATGCTTATTTTGGTGGTTTTGGTAAAGCTAAAAGGGTAGTTCTTTTTGATACTCTTATAGAAAAGCTTACTACTAGAGAATTATTAGCTGTTTTAGGACATGAATTAGGGCATTTTGCACATGGAGATATCTATAAAAATATAGCACTTGTTGGTGGGATGCTTTTTGTTATGTTTGCTTTTTTTGGAAATCTTCCAGAAAGCTTATACTTAGAATTAGGACTTGCAAAAGAACCTTATTTAGTTATGATACTTCTTATGCTTTTTATGCCAGTTTTAGGTTTTATAATGATGCCGATTATGGGTATAGTAAGCCGTCATAATGAATATGAAGCAGATAAAATGGGAAGTGAGTTAGCTGGTATTGGTGGTGAGATAGAGTTAGCCAATGCTCTTCAAAAATTAGTAACAGAAAACAAAAGTTTTCCATTGTCTCACCCTTTATATATCTTTTTTCACTATACACATCCACCAGTTATAGAAAGGTTAAAAGAGTTAGGTGTAGATATAAAAAATGTAGATAAATCTGCTATGGAAGCACAATGTCAAGCAGATATATAGTTAAAGATATTTTAAAAGATATAACAACAACTTTAAAACCGCATATCCCTCGAGCATCAAGAGAAGCACAACTTCTTTTGATGGCTTACCTCAAAAAAGATGAGCTTTGGCTTATTACAAATCAAAATACTGAGATTAACGATATAGATGAACTATACAAATGGGTAGAGAGAAGAGTTAAAAATGAACCTTTTGAGTATATAACAAATAGGGTTGATTTTTATTCTGAGGAGTTTTATATAGCTGAGGGTGCATTGATACCTAGACCTGAAACGGAACTACTTATAGATGAAGTGTTAAAAAATATACCAAATAAAGATGCAAATATAACCTTAGTAGAGGTTGGTGTGGGTAGTGGTATTATATCTATAATATTAGCTAAAAAATTATCAAATGCTAAGATAATAGCTGTTGATATATCTCAACAAGCTTTAGATATAGCAAAGATAAATATAGCAAAGTTTGCTTTTCAAGATAAAATAGAGTTAAGACTAGGTTCTCTTCTTGATGTTGTTGATGAAAAGATAGATTATCTTGTTTCAAATCCACCATATATAGAAAATGGTGTTAAGTTGGAGTCAAATCTTGATTATGAACCTCAAAATGCTTTATTTGGAGGGGAAGTTGGTGATGAGATTATAAAACAACTTCTTGATGAAGTCTTAAAAAGAGATATTAACTTTTTTTCTTGTGAGATGGGTTATGACCAATTAGATAAGATTACAACATATTTAAAAGATGTTGATTGTAAAAGCTTGAACTTTTATAAAGATTATAGTGGTTTTGATAGAGGTTTTACATTGATACTAAAGGATAAAACAGTTGAATAAAAGAATCTATACAGATTTTAGTTATCTGATTATTTTAGCTTCCACTTTTGGAGCAGTTTTGGCTCTTGGAGCAATAGTCGCTCCTGTTGTTTTCAATACAGATAAATTAACACTAGATTTACTTATAGACCATTACAACTCAGGTATTATTATGGGTGAGATTTTTCGCCGTTTTAGTTACTGGATATATTTTGTGGCTGTTGTTGTTATAGTTTATGAAGCTCTTTGGTATAAGATGGGTCAAAGAGATGCTATAGCTTTTGGAGCTTCGTTTGTTGTAGTATTTACATCATTGATGTTTAGTGCTGTATATAGTCCAAAGATACTTGCTATGCAGGATTTAGGAAGAGAAGCTACAAATAGCGATACATTTGAACATATACATATAGCTAGTGAGATAGATTTTAAGCTACTTGCTGTATCTTTGATAGTTTTATTTGTTAGAAGGTTAATGTTACTTCGTTTGAAGTAACATCAATAAAAGATAAAACTTTTAGTCTTGAGCATTTCTTAGATAAGCAGGTGTATCTAAGAAGTCACTATCCATATCTCCACCAACTACAAGTCTAGGACGGATAACTTTAGTAGTACGAACAGGTTCAGGGTTTTCATTTACATAGTTTTCATTATTTTTACTAGTACTGTTGTTACTGTTATTTAAATCTTTTTCAAATCCAGTAGCTATGATAGTTATTTTTATATATTCTGGGCTTAGAGTATCATCAGTAGATGTACCAAAAATGATATCTGCATCATCATCAGCACTCTCATTTACTACATTCATAGCTTCATATACCTCCATAGTTGGAAAATCTGGATGCATATTGAAGTGGACAAGAACACCCATTGCACCATTGATAGACATATTATCAAGAAGTGGAGACTCTATCGCTGCTTTTATAGCTTCATAAGCTGCATTATCACCTTCATATTCACCAACACCCATAAGTGCCATACCTTTATGATCCATAACAGTTCTTAAATCGGCAAAGTCAAGGTTTATATCATTGTCTCCGGATGATAAAATAACACCAGAAGTACCACTAACCGCTTGAGATAAAACAGCATCTACTATCTTGAAGCTATCTTTAAGACCTAATTTTCTATCTATAATAGAAAGTAGTTTATCATTTGGTATAACAACTATAGAATCACTCTCTTTTTTGAGTTCAGCTAGACCCTCTTCAGCTAGTTTAAGTCTCTTTTTACCTTCAAACATAAAAGGTTTAGTAACTACAGATATAGTTAAAGCTCCAACCTCTTTAGCTATTTGAGCAACAACAGGAGCAGCACCAGTACCAGTACCACCACCAAGACCAGCAGAGATAAATACGATATCAGCACCATCTAAAGCACTTTTAATCTCATCATAATTTTCCATAGCAGAGTCTTTACCAACAGATGGTTTCATACCTGCACCAAGACCTTTTGTAAGTTTGCTACCTATTTGAATTTTTGTAGCATTAACAGCTTCATTTAGAACTTGTGCATCTGTATTTATCATAATCATTTCAATACCATTGATACCTTCGTTGATCATATGGCCGATCATGTTACCACCACCGCCACCAACACCAACAGCTATAATTCTTGCACCATTTGTATTACTTGACTCTTCTATTGTAAACGCTTCCATCTTTTGCTCCTTAAAATAACTGGGTTGCCCAATTTTTGAATTTATTTATTACACTATTTTCGCTATTTATTTCTTTTTTCGATTCTATTGAAACCATTTTTGACTCTAATGATACCATAGTGTCTTTTGCTTCATATTGCGGTGTTGTTGTGTGTGTATTGGTTGGAGTAGGTATACTCATCTCTTGTGGTTCACTAAAAAAATCGACACTCATCTCCTGAGCAGATATTTCATTTATATGTCTTACTTTTTTATTTACATCTATTTCGTAAGGTGTAAAAGATGAGTGAGTATACATCAACAGACCTATTGCAGTTGAGTATTCAGGACCTCTAAGGTTGTCAAATAAACCATCTATCTCCTTAGGTTTAGCAAGTCTCACAGGTATAGAACCAAAAGTAGCAACAGCCAAATCACGGATACCATCCATCTTTGAAAAACCACCAGTAAGAACTATTCCAGCCCCTAGTTGGTCTTTTAAACCACTATTTTCTATAAATTGTGCAAGTATCATAAGTGTTTCTTCAACCCTTGCAAAGATAACATTTTGAACTATTTCTAATGATACTTCATGAGTATTTTCTTCATCGCCAATTATAGGTATCTCTATAAGGTCACTACTAGGTGTAAGTAGTGAACCATGATTTAATTTTATAGAATCAGCAACATTTAAAGGTGTATGAAGTGCCATAGATAAATCATTTGTAATATGATTTGAGCCTACACCCAAAAATTCATTATATTTTACTGAATTTCCTACATGAATGATTATATTTGATGTGTTTCCACCCATATCTATAACTGCTACACCTAACTCTTTTTCATCTTCATTTAGAGTTGCTATAGATGAAGCATAACCATTTAGAACTATATTTTCTACCTCTATACCAGCGCCGCGAACAGCTTTTTTAAGGTTGTTTAGGTTTGATTTTTGAGTAGTAATTATATGTGTTTCAACTTCAAGGCGAGAAGCATTCATCCCAAGAGGGTCTTCTATAAAGTCTTGTTCATCAACTTTAAAATTAAATGGAAGAGCATGAAGAACTTCGTACTCATTTGGGATATTTGCATTATAAAGAGATGTTTGCATAACTCTTTCTATCTCTTTAAAGCTTATCTCTTTATTTGGAATATTTACTATTCCGCTAGAGTTTAAGCTTTTAGTATATGCACCACTTATAGACACAACAGCTGTTTTTATATCTGTATCGGAAACTCTTTTTGCATCCGATACAGCAGTTCTTATAGATTTTGCAGCCAAATCTATATTTGTTATGCTACCTTTTCTAAGACCTTGTGCCTTATTTATACCAGCTCCAATAATTGCCATCGAATCGTCTTCATTTATCTGTGCAATAATTGCACAAATCTTAGTAGAGCCGATATCTATGGCTAAAATAGTTTTACCCAACTTACAGTCCTTCAATAAAAATCTCAGTTTTATATTTTTGTTGAAGTTTTTTTATCAAACCTTCATTAAATATACCACTTTTCAAATTAGCAATACTATTGCTTATATCTTTTAAATCTTTATTAGATGATTTTAGCAATTTTTGTTCCAAAATATTATAAAGAACAATTTTACCACTTTTTAGTTGTATGTATCCTCTTCTTTTATTTGTTTTAAAGAGGCTTACTAAAAATTCATTTGCATCATATAAAGATAATTCTTCTAGTTTTAAGGCATCTTGATTTGTTATAAAGTCTGTAGTTTTACCTACAAAGTTTTTACTCTCTTTTTTTGCTAAAGAGATAAGTTCTTCTTTAGCTTTTTGATTTTTATATATAGGTAAAATCTCTGCTTTTACTTCATCAAAAGATTTTATTTTAGATTGGTTTACTTTTATAAGTTTGATAGTATAGTAAACACCATTTACAAGTATAGGTTTTAGATAAGGAGACACTAGAGAAAGAGAGGCTACTTTTGTTAAAACAACATCGTTAAAAGGGTTGTTTTTACTAGATAAAGTTATTAGTTTTATTTTTATATTTTTATCTAGTTTATTCTTTTTATATGCTATATAGTTCTTAAGAGCAGATTTTTTAGAAGCTTTTGCATTTAGTTCAGATATAATATCAGCTTTTGCTTTTTCTAAAGTTAGGATTTTCCCGTCATTAGCTTTAAAATGTGTTTTATTGTCATTATAGTAAGATTTTATCTCTTCATCAGAGTATGTTTTATTAACAGGAGTATGTTTTATATACTCTATATCATAAGTTATCTCTGTTTTAAAGTTTTCTTTTTTATCTTCCCAAAACTTTTTTAGATCGTTGTCAGTTGCAGTCACTTTTATACTTGAAGAATCTAAAACTTTATAGTTTATTTTGTCGGCAATGCTCATCAGTGTTATAAGTATTTGTTCCTCATTAGAATTAGTCTTAACAGGAAATAGTTTAAGAACTTTTTCTATAAGTAGTTGTTTTCTAACATCATTCTCATACTCTTTCATACTAAGTCTATTTCTGGATAATGTTGTTTTATACACTTCTTTATTGAAAACACCATCTTTAAAAAAGTATTTCTGAGTTTTTATCTCATCTAGAAGCTCTTTATCGCTTATCTTTAAATCATATTCTTTTGCAAGATTTAGTACAAGTGCTTGTTGTGTAAGTTGTGCCAATGCTTGTCTTTGCAGTCCAAATTGCTTTGCTCTTTCTTCATCAAAGTTTCCTTGAAACATTTGTGCATATTGAGAATAAAGTCTTGAGTAAGATTTTTGTAGTTCACCCATTGTAATTTCTACATTACCAACTTTTGCAATAGCTCCAGCTTTATCTCCGTAGCTATACTGTCCCCAGCCAACAAACCCAGCACCAACAAAAGCTATAGTTGATATCCAAATAGTTATGATGAGATATTTTTTATGTCTTTGCATCCAAGTAATCATCAGAAGTATAACCTTTAATATAATTTTCAACATTTTATGTAAATTCCCCTTTAAACTTGATAAAGTGTATAAGCAATGCTATAATTTGGTATGAATAAAAATGAAATATTAAAAAATAGGGACTTAGATGTCCTTTGGCATCCATGTACTCAGATGAAAGACCATGAGAGTTTACCCCTTACACCTATAAAAAAAGGTTATGGAGTTTACCTAGAAGATTTTGAGGGCAATAAGTTTATAGATGGCATCTCTAGTTGGTGGGTAAATCTTTTTGGACACTCAAACCCATATATAA
>JAMOQV010000057.1 GCA_027068615.1 Helicobacteraceae bacterium
CATCAACTGCTTTACTCTCTTTTACCTCTTTTGTTAGCATCTTTTGCTCACTTTGAAGTTTTTTAGACTTTATAGTCTCTTTTGAGTTGATGTGAAAAACCAACGATGCCACTTTTTTACCATCTTTTTTCTCTTCGATGCTAAAGGAAATATCGCTATTTTCTTTTAGTTCTTGCTCGGCTATGCTTAAAACTTTCATCTTAAAGTTGGAGTATGTTTGAAAACCTTTTGGTACTTCTAGTTTTGACTTTAAATCTTCCAAGTTTATGGTAGCTTTTGATTTATGCTCGTAAGTTTTTAAGATTTTGTATATCGCTCTTGAGTAGTTGCTCGATAGTGAAAAAAATACTTTTAGATTATCTAGTGAAAAATCATCTTTTAACTTTAGTAAAAACTCTTTCACATCATCACTAAACTCAACTTTTACCTTTTCATCTTCATAAGAGAGTTTAAAAAACCAGTTTAATAAAACAGTAGCATTGTTTGTGTTTATCTCCATAGTTTTTGAGATGATTTTTTTTATAAACTTCAAGTCATACCTAGCATCGCTAATGACTATCTCATCATTTTTCAAACCATCTACACATAAGAGTAAAAACTCTATCTCATCATCACTAAACTTGTATTTTGCATTTATTAAGTTCAAATATTACCTTTTGCTTGTTTTGTAATAGTATAGTAAATATTACAATTTGTGTCAATAGTAATATTTGAAATAAAAATAATTTTTCAATCACTTTATATTCACTTACTCAACTTATTCACATATAGCTTTCTATCTCATTCACATAAGTTTAACCCTTATTTATGGTAGTTCTTGATATTATTCACATTATAAAAAATTTATGGAGTTTTATGTGAATATTGGTCAAGAGGTCTTAAAACTGTTAAAAGAGGAGATAACTGAGGTTGAATATAACCGATATATCAAACAACTTAAGTATGATGAAGAGAAATCTTCTTCTGATTTAGCTATATTTTTAGCTCCAAATGCTCTTGTATCAAACTGGATAAAAAGTAAGTTTACAAAAAAACTAGAGCATCTTTTTGAGATAAAAACGGGAAATAAAGTTAGCATCGTTATATCTCTAAAAACAGAAAGTAAAAAAGTTGTAAACAAAAAGATAATTGAGCAAAAAAATGCAGTACATTCACTACTAAACCCATCTCACACATTTGAAAACTTTATGGTTGGTGGCTCAAATCAGTTCGCTTATGCAGCAACTAAAAGTGTAAGTGAAAAAGCTGGTCAACTATATAATCCTCTTTTTATATATGGTGGTGTAGGGCTAGGTAAAACCCACCTAATGCAGGCTGCTGGTAATGTTTTTCAAAACCAAGGTAAGATAGTTATCTACATAACACTTGAACAGTTTTTAAATGACTTTAGCCGAGCTTTAAGAAACAAAACTATGGAAAGATTTCGTGAAAAGTACCGTCAATGTGATGTTTTACTTGTAGATGATATACAGTTTTTAAGCTCAAAAGAGTTACTTCAAGAGGAGTTTTTCCACACTTTTGAAGCACTTCGTGGTGTTGGAAAACAGATCATCATAACAGCAGATAAACACCCTAAAAAGATAGCAGGACTAGAAGAGAGACTTCAAAGTCGCTTTGAGTGGGGATTAGTAGCAGATATACAACCACCAGAGTTAGAAACTAAAATCGCCATAATTGAGTCTAAAAGTAAGATAAACAAAGTAAAACTTACAAAAGAGATTATAAACTATATAGCAACAGTTATAGATAGCAATGTTCGTGAGATAGAGGGTATTTTATCGAAACTTCATGCTTACTCTCAACTTATGCATGTAGATATAGACTTAGAATTTACAAAAAATGTACTAAAAGACCAGATGCAAGAAAACCGTGAAAACATCACATTAGAGGGCATTACACAAGTTGTAGCAAAAGATTTAAACATAAAACCTAGTGATATTCGCTCAAAAGGTAGAAGTAAAAATATAGTCTATGCAAGAAGGATTTGTATATATCTTTGTCGTGAACTTACACAAAATACGATGCCAACACTTGCACAGTACTTTGGTATGAAAGACCATACAGCCATAAGTCATACTCTTAAAAAAATCAACTCTTTAATGCAAAATGATGAGGATTTTAAAGCAAAAATAGAAGAATTAACCAATAAAATTACTTCAACTTCGTAAAATAGTATAAAAAAAGATATAATTATAAAAGTGAATGAGTGTGAATAGAAACAAAAATGTTTGTCACGACTCAAAATAACAGCAGTACGGGGTTAAAAGGGTATATTCACATATTCACGACCCCCTACTACTAACTACTAAAATTTATATATTATAAAGGGATATTATGAAGATATCTATTTCAAAATCTATACTAGAAAACATCTTAATACATACTCAACCTTTTTTAGAAAAAAAAGATACTTCTATGATTACATCTCATATCTATATGAATGTAAATGACTCAACTCTAATATTAAAATCTACTGATAATGAAATAGGCATCAGTATAAAAACAAATCAAATCAATTCTTTTGAAAATGGTTCTATAACTGCAAATGGTAAAAAATTTTTAGATATAGTAAGAATTTTAAAAGATGAAGAGATAGATCTAGAAGTTAAAAATGAAACTTTATATATATCACAAAATAGTTCTAATTTTAAATTACCTAGTTTTAATTATGATGAATTTCCACAATTTCCAGATTATAAAGAACAAACTCCAATATCAATAGATAGCCAAATACTCATAGCATCATTAAAAAAAATAACACCAGCCATAGATACAAATAACCCAAAATTTGAGCTAAATGGCGCATTAATGGATATAAAAGAAAACAGTATTAATTTTGCATCAACTGATACTCGTAGATTAGCTGTTGTAAATATAGAAACAACTAATAATAAAGAGTTATCTATAATAATACCAAAAAAAGCCATTGTAGAGATTCAAAAACTATTTTTTGATGATATTGAGATATATTATGATGAAACAAATCTTATAATAAACTCTAAACAATATACTTTTTTTACAAAACTTATAAATGGTAAATTTCCAGAATATACTCGCATCATTCCAAAAGAGATAAAAGCAAATATATTATTACCTAAAGTAGCTATGATAGATGCTATAAAACAAATAACAACAATATCTACAAATGTTAAACTTATATTTTTAGAAGATGCTATAACATTTGAGAGTTTAAGTGATGACAATATAGAAGCAAAAACTCAAATAAACTGTGCAACAAATTTTACAGAAGAGTTTCAAATAGCAATCAATAGTAAGTATTTATTAGATTTTATAAATAATATTGATTCCAATGAATTTTTAATAGGATTAAATGAAGGTAATTTACCATTTATCTTAAGTGATGGTAATTTTAAAACAGTTATAATGCCAATAGTAGCTTAAATTTAAATATTGAGTATTTTTTATCTAGCTGTATAATTGAAACAATAAAGATATAAGCTACTTTTAGCTAAAATCAAATCAATTATGCTTTATGGAGAAAAAATGGAACAAAATGCAACTTCTTTAGAAAACTACGGTGCTAGTAATATTAAGGTTTTAAAAGGGCTAGAAGCTGTTCGTAAAAGACCTGGTATGTATATCGGTGATACTGGTCATCGTGGTTTACACCATTTAGTTTATGAAGTTATAGACAACTCTATCGATGAGGCTATGGCTGGGTATTGCGATACTATAACTGTAACACTTACTAAAAATGGAAGTTGTAGAGTTAGTGATAATGGTCGTGGTATCCCAACAGATATGCACCCAACAGAGGGTATGAGTGCTGCAACAGTTGTTTTAACAGTACTTCATGCTGGTGGTAAGTTCGATAAAGATACTTATAAAGTTTCTGGTGGTCTTCACGGTGTTGGTGTTTCAGTTGTAAATGCTCTTTCATCTGACTTACATATGACGATTTATCGTGATGGTAAGATACACGAGCAAGACTTTAAGATGGGTATCCCACAAAAACCTCTTGAAGTAACAGGAACTACTAGAAAAACAGGAACTACCATAGAGTTTTCAGCAGATCCTAGCATCTTTACTGAAACTACAACTTTTGAGTATGAATACTTAGCAAAAAGATTTAAAGAGTTAGCATACTTAAACCCTTTTATAACTATAAAGTTCAACGATGAAAGAGATGGTAAAAAAGAGGTTTATCACTTTGAGGGTGGTATAGCTCAGTATGTTTCAGATATGAATAAAAAAACTCAAGTAGCATCGGTTTATAGCTTTAGTGGAAAAGTGGAAGATATAGAGTTTGATATAGCTCTAATGTATAACGATGCTTACGATGAAAAACTAGCATCGTTTGTAAACAACATCCGTACTCCAAACGGTGGTACACACGAAGCTGGTTTTCGTGCAGGTTTAACTAGAGTTATCTCACAATACAACTCTAAAAATGGTGCTGCAAAAGAAAAAGATGTAAAAATATCTGGAGATGATGTAAAAGAGGGGCTTATCGCCATAGTAAGTGCAAGAGTACCTGAGCCTCAGTTTGAGGGGCAAACAAAAGGTAAACTTGGAAACACTTATGTAAGACCACTTATACAAAAAGCAACAGGTGAAGCACTAAGCAAGTATTTTGAAGAAAACCCGATTGAAGCAAAAGCTATCGTTTCAAAAGCTCTTATGGCTGCAAGGGGTCGTGAGGCTGCTAAAAAAGCAAGAGAGTTAACAAGAAGAAAAGACAATATGTCTGTGGGAACACTCCCTGGTAAACTAGCTGATTGTCAAAGTAAAGATGCAAGTATATGTGAACTTTACTTAGTCGAAGGGGACTCTGCTGGTGGTTCTGCTAAGATGGGTAGAGATAGAGTTTTTCAAGCGATTTTACCACTAAAAGGTAAGATTTTAAATGTTGAAAAAGCTAGACTTGACAAGATACTAAAATCTGATGAGATTACAAATATGATAACGGCTATGGGTTGTGGTATCGGTGAAGAGTACAACGAAGAGAAGCTAAGATACCACAAAATCGTGATTATGACCGATGCTGATGTTGATGGTAGCCATATCCAAACTCTACTTTTAACATTTTTCTTTAGATACTTCCGTGATGTTGTTGAAAAAGGTTACCTATATCTAGCTCAACCACCACTTTACCGTTATAAAAAAGGTAAAAAAGAGATATACTTTAAAGATGATAGAGCTTTAAATGACTTTCTTATAGATGAGGGTGTTGATTCTCTTGGCATCGAGTCTATTGGGCATAATGACTTGGTATCTTACTTTAAGATGGTTGATCATTATCGTGGTAGTTTAAATGCACTTGAGAGACGATATGCACTTGTTCATCTTATAAGACACTTTATAGAAAACCCAGATATTATAGGGCTTGATTATGAGAGTATGTTTGTAGAGGTTGAGAAGTTTTTAACTGAGAGTGAAAACAATATACTGACAAAAACTATCTCAGAAGAGGGCATCCATATATTTGTACAAACAAAAGGTGGTATGGAAGAGTTACTTATAAATGATGACCTTTTCTCAGCTCCACACTTTAACGAAGCTAGTTTTGTTTACAAGAAGATAGAGGAGTGGGATGTTGAGCTAGATTTAGATATGCTTGATGCTTTACAGTCTGTGTTAGATTCTGCAAATAAGGGTGCTTATATACAAAGATATAAAGGTTTAGGTGAAATGAACCCTGAGCAGTTATGGGAGACAACTATGACACCAGAAAACCGTGTACTTTTACAAGTAACGATAGAAGATGCAGAAGTTGCAAGTGATGCTTTTACACTGTTTATGGGTGATGAAGTTGAGCCTCGTCGTAACTACATAGAAACTCATGCTAAAGATGTTAAACATCTTGATGTTTAGATGCTTCTCCCACAACTTAAAGAGAGAGAATACCGTTTTAAACTAGCACTTAGGATAGGACTTCCTATCTTTGGGCTTATACTTGCTTTAATATCACACACTTTTATAACAACTTATGATACTTTAGAGGTATCTTTTTATGTTGAATCTGCAATGCTTCTTATTGTTAGTATCTACTTTACATTTTATATTATATATCGTGGATTTAATAAAAATATCATAGATAGAGTTACAAATACTTTTTCCAATGAATATCTAATGGAGCATCTCAAAAAAGAGATAAAAAATTCTAAAATATATACTTTGATACTATTTAGTGTAGATAATCTTTATGATATAAATAGTATGTACACTTATAAAAATGGTAATAAAGTCCTTTTAGAAGTTGCTAAGTGGGTAGGGGAGTATTTTGAGAGTAAGGGTATTGATGATTTTGTTATAGGGCATCTAAAAAGTGGAGATTTTTTACTCGGTTTTGAGGGCAGTGATGCTAAATACAAAACGATGCTAGAGATTATGTGTATAAAAATGAGTGATTTTAAAGTGGATGATATAGAGGTTAAAATCTCTTCTGCTATAGTAGATACTTCATATTCTAAAGATTTAGAGTATCTACTAGAGCATCTTTTTGAGATGCAAAAACAAAAATCAACTCAGATAGATTTAGACCCAAGTGAGTTGGAACTACTTGTAATTGATAGCATCAAGAGTAAAAGTTTTGTGATGGGTTTTCAAGATGTTTTTGAAACTAAAACAGATAAAATTGTTATAAAAGAATGTTTTGTAAAGCTAAAATCCAAAGAGGAAAAACTACTTTATCCAAAATCATATATGAAAGTTATACAAAAGTATGGTTTAGTTGTTGAATATAATTTGATGGTTCTTAGTAGCATTATTAAGAGTATAAAAAAAGATGAAACTATAGCTATCAATGTATCTCCAATCTCATTAAGAAATCCTATCTTTTTATCTAGCATCAAAGAGATGATAGGTAAAAAACTAGAAGATAAAAGAGTGCTTTTTATCATAAGTGAACAGGAATATTACTCAAATATATCGAGATTTAATCATATACTAAACTCTTTAAGGGAGTTAGGTTTTTTTATAGTTTTAGATAGATTAGGCTCACTTCATACAAGTTTTTTATATCTTCGGGATTTGGATATAGATATGGTTCGTTTTGATGCTTTTTATACAAAAGATTTTAACAAGCATCGTTATATTGTAGATGGTTTAAATGAGATGGCTCATAAAAAAGGTTTAAAAACTTGGATAAAAATGGTGCAAGATAAAGAGACTAAAGAGTTAGTTATAAAAAGTGATATTGATTATATACAGGGAAATTTTTTAGCATCTATTAAGTAAAGATTAATTTTGTTTATATTAATTATTTAAGAGTATAATGTTCGTAAAGGATAAAAATGAATAATTTTTTAAAAAGTATAGTTGAATGGATGATGGAAAAAGAGGAAGAGATGGCAAAAGAGTGTGCTATCCCTATGAAAGAGATAGATTATCAGATAACAAAAGTACAAGAGCAAAAAGAGACATTGAAAAAAAATTATGAAGATTCGATGCAAGAGTTAGATAGTATTTTACAAAGATTACAAAAGATAAAAAATACTGAGATTTTGCGTTGTCAATCATCTAAAAAATAGGGAGATTTTATGGAAGATAAACTAAGTCAGATTCGTGCCGATATTACAGCTGGAAAATACGATTATTGTTAAGGTATAATACTTTGTAATAACTTGAGTTTGAACTCAGGTTAATAATAACTTTAGGAAATACAAAATGAAATATGGTGAAAAAATAGTAACAGAATTTGATGTTGAAAAAGATTTGGAAATATGGCCAAATGAACATAATAGAAACTATCTTATAAAGATGACCTTACCTGAGTTTTCTTGTCTTTGTCCAAGAAGTGGATATCCTGATTATGCAACAATTTATTTAGAATATACACCAGATAAATGGGTAGTGGAGTTAAAAGCTATCAAACTATATATAAACTCTTTTAGAGATAAACATATAAGTCATGAAAACTCTGCAAATGAGATTTATGAAGTTTTAGAGAGAAAATTAAAACCAAAATATATGAAGATAGTAGCTGATTATAATCCAAGAGGTAATGTTCATACTGTTATAGAGATAGATAGTTCAAAACTTTAGAGTGATAATATGTTCAATAAAATTTTAGGTAGAACAAAAAATGATGATTCTGGTAATAAAGAACATTCAGAATTGATGCAAAAAATTTCAAAAATGGATCTAACAGAGATGAAGTCTTATGTAAGTAACAGAATTTCATCTATGCCTGTTTCAAGAGAGGGTCTTGTTGTTGTATTAGAATATTTATTGAAAGTTGATAAAAAAACAAATACAAGATATTTAAAGATAGATGATAATGATGCTAAGATAAAAAAAGGGTTTGATTTAGTGATAGCTATATCTACCCATAGTTTAATAACTTTTCCAGTTATAAAACTTCTTCAAGATTTTATAGAAGCTCATAAAGATATCATAGAAAAATTTGATAGAGACAATAAACAAACTTATCAAAGTAAGCTAAAAAAAGCAGTTGAAAATGCTATCTTAACAATAGGGATGATAGCAGATATAAATAATGCTTCAGATGTATTAAAGGCTAAGTAGTTGCATCTCATATATAAGCTGAAGTAATTTTGAAAACTCTTTAGATGGTTTAAATCCTAGTTTAACTAAATCTTTACCGTTTATTATAGGTTGTAGTTTTTGTAGTTTTTTATCTTCAATATTTAATGCTTTTAAAAATATATCTATACTTTGTATATCTGCATCTTTTATAATGTGGTATTTTAATGGTTCTTTTTTAAAAACTATGTTATCTATGATGTGATGATAGTTTGTTATCTCTTTTAGTAACTGTTTTTGATTTGTTAGTTTTGTTATAAAACTTTTTTTATGTTTAGATGGCATTTTATAACATAACGATGCTAGTTTTATAATGAGATTTTTTTCACATCTATCTACTATTTCTAATGTAAAATCCCAATCTCTTTGTTTTAAATCAAGTTCATAAAAAAACTCAAAAGCATCGATTTGTTTTAAAAACTCTAAACCGATAGATGGTTTTTCTGATTTTAAAAGTAGTTTTTTAAACTCTTCAAAAAGTCTCTCTTGAGCTAACTCTTCAAGTAGATGGTTATGGCACATATCTTTACATATAGATATAAGTTGTTCATCTGCTTTTAATTCAAATCTTGCACAAAACTGCATAGCTCTTAAAACTCTTAAAGGGTCTTGAGCAAATTTTTTAGCATCAACAACTTTTAAAACTTTGTTTTTTAAGTCTGTTATGCCATCAAATGGGTCTAGTAAACTTCTTGATGCTATATCGTAACCTATAGTGTTTATGGTAAAATCTCTCCTACTTGATGCTGTTTTATAGTCAAGTGAAGTATCTATTTTTATATCAAATCCACAATGTCCAACTGAGACTTTATTGTCAATCCTTGGAAGTGTAAAATCAAGATGAAAACCTTTAAAATCAAGTTTACAAACTCCAAAACTTTTTCCAACACTGTTTACACTACCAAACTCTGTTAATAAATCTTCTAGTTTTTCAAATGATGCTATGTTGTAAACTTCAATATCTATATCATCAGATACAATTTTTAAAAGGCTATCACGAA
>JAMOQV010000058.1 GCA_027068615.1 Helicobacteraceae bacterium
GGACTTATATATTTGTCAAAAACATTTACAGGGGCTCTCTCTTTCAAATCTATAAATATATGAAAAAGATTATCTCCATTTTCAACATGTTTTTTTGCATCCATCTTAAAACCTATAACAGAAGTAACTGATGAAACATTGTTTTTATCTATATGTTGCAATATCTTGTTTTCAAGTTGTGTAACTATCTTTTCTGTATCTCTTAGCTCATTGTTTATATTTACTTTTCCATATATATAAACTTGAGTATTATCAAAATCTGGAAAAAGTTGGAATTTTGAGTTTTTTATAAGTACAAAAGTTAAAGACAGTATAGTAAAAACTATAACAAAAAGTGAAAGATACTTTTTTCTAAAAACAAAATGTAATGCTTTAGAATGCCATCTATTTAACCTCTGCCATAATCTTTTTGTCCAACTATCATTATGAGTTACTTTTAAAAAATCATAAGAGTGAAGAGGCAGAAAGTAAAAAGCTTCAAACAAAGATGATAAAAGTAAAACTGTTATCATAATAGGGATGATTCTTATAAACATACCCATCTCACCACTCATCAAAAGCATAGGTAAAAAAGCAAATACAGTAGTTAAAGTAGCAGATAGAACTGCTGGAAACATCTCAGTAGCTCCAACGATACAAGCTTCTCTTCTATCCATACCATTTTCAAGGTGTCTGTAGATATTTTCAGCTACAACTATCGCTTCATCTACTAACATACCTAAAGCTATCAATGCACCTAAAAGAGAAAGCATATTTAGACTATCGCCCATAAGTTCTGTAACTATCAACCCTATCATAAAACTCATAGGTATCCCAATGGCTACAACCATAGCTATACCTCTGTTTATAAATATAAGCATAGCTACAAAAACAAGTATAAGACCAAATATTATATTTGCAAACACTATATTTAAACGGTTTTTTATCCATACCGAAGTATCTGTATATATATCATACTTAAACTCTGGATTTTCTTGTTGAGATTTTTTTAGAAGTTCTCTTATCTTTTTTACCAACTCTATGGCATTTCCATTTTCACTTTTACCTATATTTATAGATATATTTCTCAAACCGTTAAAGTGTGATAACTCAGACTCATCACTAAGTTTAAACTCTACTTCTGAGATATCCCCAACTCTAACCCTACTTTTACCTACACTTATGATACTATCTTCTATATCTTTTTTTGTTTTTTCCCCGTTAAATGTAGATATATAAAGATGAGAACCTCTCTCTTTTATAGTACCTATTGGAAAAACTGAACTTAAATTTTTAAGAGACGATACCACTTGAGTTGGTTGAAGTCCTAGTGCTTGTATCTTTTTGTCATTTATAGATATAACCAACTCTTCATCGGCATCCCCACGGATGGTTATATCACTTAAATCTTTAAAATGACTAAGTTTTCTTTTAAGTTCATCTGCTTTTTGAAGTAACTCTTCTTGAGTTTTATCCCCAGCAATAGCGATAAGAACAAGAGGAAATGTGTTTAGTTTTATCTTGGCTATAGGCTCTGCCATATCTGCTGGTAAATCTTTTTTTACACCACTTACTATATCTTTTACATCATTTAAAACACTTATATTGTCTGAGTCTGGTTTTATATCTATAACCATAGAGAAAAAACCATTTTTTATAGTAGTTTTTATAACATCCAACTCATCTATATTTTGCAACTCATCCTCTATGGTTTTTACAACCATCTTATCAAGAACATCAGCACTTGTACCTACATAACCACCTGTTATAGTGATCTTATCCATATTCATAGGTGGAAATATCTCTTTTGGAATATTTATATATGCAAAGATGGATAACAACATTATAAATATCAGTAGTATATGGTTTAGTAGTGGTTTATCTATGGCAAACTCTATAAAACGACGAATCATATATGCCCTTAAAAGAGTGTATCTAAAATCTGATTTTTAAACTTTAGCTCTTCAACTGAAGCTTGAATAAGTTGGTTTTCTGCTTTTAAAACATCATGTTCACCTTGAAGTTTAGCTATATCTCTACTTTTAAAGTAGATTTGTTCAGATAGATAAACTTTTGGAAATGCAAGCAACACAAAAAAACTCATCATTAAAAAAACATATATAAAATACTCAAAATCTAACTTTTTTTTTGGTGTGATTATATCTTGTACTTCATCTAAAAGTTCTATCTTATCACTCATCTTCTACTAACCTTAAAGTTTCTCATCTTTGCACTTCTACTTCTTGCATTTTCTTTTAACTCATCATCTTTTGCCATAAGTGGTTTTCTTGTCAAAATCTTACCTATAGAATGGTTGTTTCCACATTCACATCTCATAATCTCTTGAGGGCATATACAACTTTTTGACCATTTTTGAAATGTTTGTTTTACTATCCTGTCTTCAAGAGAGTGAAAAGAAATTATAGAGATTATAGCATCTTTAAGTTTTGCATCATATAAACTTTGTAAAAGTGATTTTAGCTCCCCTAACTCATCATTTACCTCTATACGGATAGCTTGCATAAGTAGTGTTGCTGGGTGTATCTTTTTACCTCTTGGCATAAGTGGCTTTATAGCATCGCTTAACTCTTTTGCTGAGTTAAACGGACGATTTTGTACTATAAATGATGCTATCTTTTTGTAGTTTCTAAGCTCCCCATACTCTAGCAAAATCCTCTCAAGTTCATCTTGTGAATACTCATTTACAACCTCATAAGCACTTAGAGGTGCATCTTTATCCATCCTCATATCTAGGTTTTCACTCTCATAAGAAAAACCTCTGTCTTTTTGGTCAAGTTGAAGTGAAGAAACCCCTATATCTGCTAAAACACCTTTTATAGAATCAGCCCCATACTCATCTATAATCTCTTTTATAACAGATGAAAATCGCCCTTTTTTTATAACTACTCTATCTTTAAAAGGCTCTAGTCTTTTAGTAGAAAAATCTATAGCTGTTTGGTCTTGGTCTATCCCTATAAGTTTTATATTTGGGTTGGACTCTAGTATCATCGAGCTATGACCACCATAACCCATAGTACAGTCAATAACAATTCCACCATCTATATCTTTAAAAGTATCTATAACTTCTCTATATAAAACTGGTATATGTGGGATATTTTCCAACTAAAATTCCTTTATTTTCTAAATCTTTTAAATACTTTTTCAAAATCAAGTTCGATACCACAACTCGTTTCTTCAAACTTATAACTCTCTTTTGAAAAATCACCCTGCTTATCGTACTCTTTACCATCTAACTTATAAATCTTTGCACTTAAAGCATCTGGATAAACTAAGATATAATACTTCACTTTTTCTGCTTCATATATCTCAAACTTATACTTTTCATCCCTTTTTGCAGTAGATGGAGATATAATCTCAACTATAATCTCTGGTGCTTTAGTTAAGTAAGCATCATGAGTCTCACCACAAGTCAAAGCTATATCTGGTCTTAAAACAGTATCATCATTGATTTTATAATCAACTTCACCTAAAACCTCACAAAAAGGACATTTATCAAGCTGATTTCCAATATACCTTATCATCTCACTAGCGATACTCTGATGCTTTCTCATAGGAGCTGGACTCATAGCCATAGGCATCCCCCTTATAAGTTCCCAATCACCTTCCCATTTTACATAATCTTGGTAAGTATAGTACTCTATCGCACACATAAGAAAACTCCTACACTAATGTATCTTAAAATTATACATAAATCTTTATAAATTTTTATTTTATCTAATTTGACCACTGCCATATATCTTAAACTTGTAAGTAGTAAGTCCCTCTATACCCATAGGTCCTCTAGCATGTAGTTTGTTTGTGCTTATACCAACCTCAGCACCAAAACCAAATGCTCCACCATCTGTAAAACGAGTTGAAGCATTTACATAAACGGCTGCTGCATCTATAGAGTTCAAAAATAGCTCCGCATTAGTTATATTTTCAGTTACTATCGCTTCTGAATGACCTGATGTAAATCTTGTTATATGCTCTATCGCACCCTTAACACCATCTACTACTTTTATATTTAGTATATTTGCTAAATACTCAGTATCATAATCTTCATCTGTTGCATTTTCAACTTCTATAATCTTTTGAGTTTCCATGCAACCTTTTAACAATGTTCCAGCCTTATCAAACTCTTTCTTTAACTTAACAAGTGCATCTTTTGCTATCGCTTTATCTACAAGTAAAGTCTCCATAGCATTACATACTCCTGGTCTTTGCACTTTTGCATTTAAAGATATTGCTATTGCATCATCTAGTTTTGCATCTTTATCTATATAAGTATGACATTGACCTTTATCGTGTTTTACTACACTTACAGTTGCATTTTCACTTACATACTTTATAAGCCCTGCTCCACCTCTAGGGATGATTAAGTCCACATACTTATCCATCTTTATAAGCTTACTTACCCCCTCACGAGAAGCATCTGGGATAAGTGATACTAAAGCACGAGGTAAATTGTTCTTTTCTAAAACATCTTGAAGAACTTTTGCTATCGCTTTATTTGAGTTTTGAGCCTCTTTTCCACCTTTTAGTACACAAACATTTGAGCTTTTAAAACATAGTGCTGCTGTATCACTTGTAACATTTGGACGACTTTCATAGATAATGCCAATAACACCGATAGGGATAGATACTTTTTCTATCTTTAAGTCATCCTCAGTTATCCAACCATCAAGAACACGACCAACAGGGTCTTTAAGAGATGCTATCTCCTCAACTGCAACTGCCATAGCTTCGATGCGAGACTCATCTAAAAAAAGTCTATCCATAAGTGCAGATGAAAGGTTATTTTCTTCCCCATCTTGCATATCCAAAGAGTTTGCTCTTAACAACTCTTCTGTATTGTGTCTAAGTGCTTGAGCCATCTCTTTTAGCACACGATTTTTCTCTTTAGAACTCAAAGAGTTAAAAACTCTACTTGATGATTTTGCTTCTTTTAAAAATGCTTCCATATGTATTCCTTTTATTTGTAAAATTGTATTCTTTAGTTAAACTACCTATTTACCCCACCCCAATTTCTCTTTAAGAGTATTGAAGTAGTTAAACTCGTTTTTATGAACAAGTTGTACTTTTTTTGATGATAGTTTTATATGTATGCTTTTGCCTTTTACAAGTTCATGCATATCTTGTCCATCTATGATGATAAGTGCTTTTTCTTCTGGGGTTTTCATCTCTATAGGAAACTCTCCAGGTAAAACAACTGGTCTTTGACTAAGAGAGTGTGGAGATATAGGTGTAAGTGCAAAAACATTTGTTAGAGGGAACAAAACAGGTCCACCAGCCGATAAGTTATAAGCTGTTGAGCCTGTTGGTGTTGATACTATAACCCCATCTCCATAGTAGGTATTGAATGATTGAGAGTTTACTAATGTCTCAACATGAATCATATTTGATATAGATGGTCTAGTCAATACTATATCATTAAAAGCATATATGATTAAGTCATCTTCATCTGTTTCTATTGTCGCTTGAAGTATCGCTCGTTGTTCTATTCTATAGTTTTGTTTAACTATATTTTTTACAAAACCATCCAACTCATCTAAACTCAAATCTGCTAAAAAACCCAAATTACCAGCATGGATACCTAAAACAGGTATATCATACTCAAATGAGCGTCTAACAGATGATATAAGTGTTCCATCTCCACCCAAAGTTACTAAGATATCGCACTTTTTACATATAGACTCAAAGTCCATACCCATAACATCTATCATACCACCACTGATGCTTTCTATAAACACCTCTATAGAATGTTTTTCAAATATATCTTTAAGTTTATAAAAATCACTTTTTAACTCTGGTGTAGATGGTCTTAAAACTACACCAACTTTTTTTATATTTTTCATTATACTTTACTTTTACATTTTTGAAAGTTCTAAGATTATCTCTCTAACCTCATCTTCTTCAAAAAAGATATTTCTCGATAACTCATCACTATATACTTTTAAAAGTTGAGACTTTTTAGCCACCTGTGCTTGTTTGTCATCTTTTAAAGCATCAAGCTCATCTTTGAGTTTTTGAGTATATTCTTCAACTATCTCTTGTTTTTTTACTTTTTTTGGTTTTACAATATCAGAAACATTAGTTTTAAAAACTTTATATACTATAAATACAAAGAGTAAAACACCCCCAACATTATATATCATCTCATAATTCATCAACAAATCCTTTTAACTTGAAATCGACATTAGTTGCCCTATATTTGGGTATTTTTATTGTCGAACTCAGGTTTTTAGTTTACGATTTTAGCATTTTTTAGATATAAAGCAACAAAAATTGTTCCTATTGCCATTATATTACACACCATATATGTTTCATTTAAACCTATACTATCACCTAAAAAACCTATACCAAAAACGATGATAGAACTTACACCAAAGTTTATAGCCAT
Source organism: Helicobacteraceae bacterium (assembly GCA_027068615.1). Taxonomy (GTDB): domain Bacteria; phylum Campylobacterota; class Campylobacteria; order Campylobacterales; family Sulfurimonadaceae; genus Sulfurimonas. The sequence continues at coordinate 6,383 of JAMOQV010000058.1, forward strand.
ATAGATACTGTTCATAAAAGTAGGCATTGATGAGTTTGTATCTTGAACCAAAGCCATCAAAACAGGAGTAGATGCAAAAACAAAAAATCCCAATACCCCTAAAATAAATATATTTTGAAAGTATATAAACAATGCCATAAAAACAGTAGAACCTATAGAGGTAAAAAGTATAGTTTTATATCTACCTATCTTATCTGAAATATTACCCGAGAAAAAAACACCAAGAACACCAGAAAACTGTAAAACAGCCAAAGATATACCACTATACCATAATGACGAACCGTTTTGAGTAAGATATACTGGTAGATAAAGAGTCAAAGAACTTCTTAGTGCTGATTGAAAAAGTATAAAAAGTCCTATGATGATAAAAAAACTTTTATACTTTAAAAGTAATGCTTTAGTATCCCCTTTTTCCCTTTTTTTAGGAGCTATATGTGTTTGAAAATCACGAAGTTTTATGTATAAGATTAAAGATGCAACTATACCTATTGGCATCAGTTTATAAACTCCCTCTAACCCCCACCAAGAAACTCCAGCCGTAGCTAGTATAGGACCAACTGTTCTTGCAAACTCTCCCCCAACCATAAAAAAACTCATCCCCGTTCCTGTTTTATCTCCAGATGCTTTTTTTATCATTGTTGGTGATGGTATGTGAAAAAGTGCCGACGATATACCTGAGACAAGTAACAGTATAAGAAGTATCCCATAAGATGGGGCTAAACCTATAAGACTCATACTTATAGCTGTTATAGCAGGTGTAAAAATTACAAAATATTTAACATCTCTTTTTTCTGCTATCAAACCTAGTATAGGATTAAAAAGTGCTGGTATCCGTCTAATGATATCAAGCAATGCCACCATAGACAAACTAAGTCCTAGTTTCTCTATGATAAGTGGTAAAAGTGGTGCTAAAAATGATGAAAAAACATCATGAGCAAAGTGTGCTGTTGATATAGTTAAAACTCTACCTTTATGAAACATATAATCCTACCTACCTTTTTACTATCCACTCAGATATAGTTTTTATATCCTCTTTAGAAATTTTATCTTTAAAAGCTGGCATCAATACACCTCTAAAGTTTTTATACTTTTTAGAACTACCATTTGCTATGCTCTCTTGCATAACTGTTGTATCGTTTTTATACTTTTTTGCTATAGATGCAAAAGATGGACCTACTAAGTCTTTATCTACTCTATGACAAGTTAAACAGTTGTTTTGTAATGCTAGTCTTTGACCTTTTGGCATCATATCTAGCTTTCTTTGTATAGCTTGTGCTTCTTGTAGATTTTTAGGTGTATAGTGGCTAAATATATATTCAGCTATAGCTTGAAGTTCATCTTGTGTTACTTTACCCTTTTGAGAAGGCATCAGACCATAAGCTTTTAAACTCTCTTTATCACAAAAAGATTTCTCAACACTAGGATTTACAACATAGTCTTTTACAAAAGCTATACTTTTAACAACCCTTTCATCCTCTTGATTTACTTTTATAAAATCACTTACATGAAAAGCAACGGCCATCATAGGTGGTGCAACTTCATTTTCAAATGTTTTTGGTGGTAGATCAAGGTTATGACAACTACTACACTTTTGTTTAAGTAGTTTTTCTCCATCAAGATTAAGGTGTTTATCATTATCTTGACACCCAAACATAAATAATACAACCAACGAATATAATACTGATTTTTTCATCTAAACTTAACTCCTATAATCAAATTTTAGCTTAAGTTTCTAAAATTTGACTATACTTTTACTAAAAAATACAAAAGTAAAAATATGAATAAACTAAAAATAGCCATAGTAACCATAAACCAACCAAGTTTAGATAGTGCTTGTAACTTAGTACCATATCTTAAAGAGTATGAAGTTGATGTTTATGGAAAAAAAGATTTAAAACATAACCTTGATTTTTTACACACTTATAAAAAACTAGATGATATTTTACCATCAGCATGGGATAATTATGATGCCATTATCTGCATACTAGCCATGGGTGCAGTGGTTAGAAAAATCGCCCCACTTTTACAAGACAAGTCATCTGACCCAGCTGTTTTAGTGATAAACTTAGCATTAGATAAAATTGTACCACTTCTAAGTGGGCATCTAGGTGGTGCAAATAAGTTAGCAGACACTTTAGTATCTAAACTACCAAATGCTATAAACTTTATAAGTACAGCAACAGATCAAACAAATACTTTAGCTTTTGAGATGGAAGCTAAGAAAAATGGCTGGAAGATAGAAAACTTAAAAACACTAGCAAACATATCAAACAGACTTTTAAATAAACAGGTGGTAAATGTAGCAACTTACAAAAGTCTGTTTGATAAACTTTCAAAAAAAGAGAATCTAAAACTTATAGATTTTAAAGATGAAGATGAAAACACAGTTGTTATATCGCCAATCCACAAGAGTAAGAACCTACTTTTAAAACCAAAAATCTTTATAGGTATAGGATGCAATAGAGATACTTCAAAAGAGTTGATACAAAAAGCAGTAGATGAGTTTTTAGAAAAATACAACCTAACTTTAAAAGATATAGCATTATTTGCATCATTTGATGCAAAAAGTGATGAGGTTGGACTTTTAGAGTTTATAAAAGAGAATGATTTAGATATAACCTTTTACAAAAAAGATGCTATAAACTCTCTTGAAAATAAGTTTAGCCCATCAGCTTCTACTAAGTTTTTTGGACTAAAAGGTGTTGCAGAGCCTAGTGCTGTTTTAGCATCAGAGTATAAGGAACTTATCATAAAAAAAGAGGTTTATTTTAAATCCATAACGATAGCAGGAGCTATATAAATTTAAAAAATGGTTAATACAAACATTCACAAATAGATGCTAAAATACCTATAAAAAAGTAGTATAAAAATGAAAAAGAAAAAAATCCCATACGGACTAAGTGATTTTAAAAGGATAAAAACAGAAAACTACTACTACATAGATAAAACACATTTTTTAGAAAAACTAGAAGATGAACAAAACTTTTTATACTTCCTTCGCCCAAGAAGATTTGGAAAAAGTCTAACATTAGCTATGATAGAAGCTTACTTTGATGTTT
>JAMOQV010000059.1 GCA_027068615.1 Helicobacteraceae bacterium
CATTTAACTACCTCTTCGGATTAGATTTACGGCGAGTAATAATTAGTTTATCACTAGCTTTTTTACGACGAGTTTTAGCACCCTTCGTTGGTTTACCCCATGGAGTAACTGGATGACGACCTGAGTTAGTCTTACCTTCACCACCACCATGCGGGTGATCAATAGGGTTCATCGCAGAACCACGAGTTTGTGGACGAATACCTAAGTGTCTTTGACGACCAGCTTTTGCTATAACGATATTAGCAAACTCTTCATTTCCAACAACACCAACAGTAGCCAAACATTCACCAAGAACTAATCTCATTTCAGATGAAGGCATACGAAGTGAAACATACTTACCATCACGACCCATAATCTGAGCAGAAGTTCCAGCAGCACGACACATTTGTCCACCCTTACCAGTTTTAAGCTCTATATTATGAACTAATGTACCCACAGGGATATTTTTAAGTTTCATAGTATTACCAGGCTTAACATCTAAATCAGATGCAGCAGAAGCGATAGTATCACCTACTTTTAAACCTTTTGGTTGAATGATATATCTTTTTTCACCATCAGCATAAGTGATAAGTGCAATACGACAGTTACGGTACGGATCGTACTCAATAGTGCTTACAGTACCTGGAATATCAAATTTATTTCTTTTGAAATCGATGATACGGTAAAGTTTTTTAGCACCTGCTTGCTTATGACGAGATGTGATACGACCATTGTTATTACGACCAGCAGTTGTTGGAAGTTTCTTTAAAAGACTTCTTACACTTGCTTTTGCAGTAATATCTGAACTATCAACATTTGTATAAAAACGACGACTTGGTGTTATCGGTCTATAAGTTTTAATTGCCATCTTATACCGCCAAACTTTCTATTTCAGCACCCTCTGGTAACTTAACATAAAACTTTTTAAAGTCATTTTGTTTACCTGGTACTCCACGGAAACGCTTAGTTTTTCCGTTTTGGTTTAGTGAGTTGATATTAGTTGGAACTATACCAAAATACTCACGAAACACCTCTTTAAGACCTGTTTTAGTCATACGAGGAGATGTTTGTACAACAATTACACCATCTTCTTGTAATGCTAAAGTTTTCTCTGTATAAATTATAGATTTAATATCTGTAATATCTGCCATTACTTAGCCTCACCTGTTAGCTTTTCCCATACTGCTTTTTCAATCACTATTGAGCGATAGTTTGCAGCTAAGTAAGCATTTAATTCATTTGATTCAATTACATAAGTATCACTGATGTTCTCAAATGCTAAGAAAGTTTTCTCATCTAATAAAGCTTTAACAAAAAGAGTATCTCTTTGGTTAAGTGCTTTAAACATTGCAGCTGCATCTTTTGTTTTACCAGAAGCTACTTCAATGCTATCAACGATAAATAAACTACCATTTTGTGCATGCTCATTTAAAGCAAAGTTTAAAGCAAGTTTCTTTTGCTTTTTGTTTACTTTTAAATCATAGTTACGGTTGTTGCTAGGACCAAATGCCTTACCACCACCTACAAATACTGGAGAACGACGAGATCCAGCTCTTGCACGACCGCCACCTTTTTGAGCCCATGGTTTCTTACCACCACCTCTAACTTCACTTCTACCTTTAGCAGTTGCACTGTTAGCTCTTTGAGCTGCTAATGCAGACTTAACATATAGGTATAAGTTATGAGGATTGATACCTGAAAAACTCTCAGGTAATGCTAATTCAGATGCTTTTTCCATTTTTTCATTTAAAACGATTGCGCTCATTATTTAGCTACCTTTATACGACCTAAAGCACCGTTTGCACCAGATACTGAACCTAAAACAGCGATTACACCATTTTCAGCATCATAAGAAACGATCTCATTTTTAACACTATTTTGTGTATTTCCATATTGTCCAGGCATTTTCTTACCCTTCATAACACGACCTGGCCATTCAGCATTACCGATAGAACCTGTTCTACGACCAAATCTATGACCGTGTGAACCTGGACCACCACCGAAATTCCATCTTTTCATAGCACCAGAAAAACCGCGACCTTTAGTGTTAAAAGTAGTTTTTAAAACTTTAGCTTCAGCTAAAGGAGTTAAATCTAAATCACCAGCTTCAGTATTTGCTACTTCTAAAGTAACAAAACGGTTAAACTCAGCAGAAAGAGAATATTTCTTCTGTTGACCTTCAATTGCTTTATTCATTTTTTTACCGCTGTTGTAAGCTACTATAGCAGTTCCATCATTTACTTCACATACTTTAGCATCTACTACTTTTAATAAAGTAACAGGTTTACTAGGTACGCTAATTGTACGGCTCATACCGATTTTTTCAACAATATATTCCACGATGACTCCTATTTGTCCATAGAGCGAACTTCAACATCCACTTCAGGTGCAAGATCAAGCTTCATTAATGAATCAACAGTTTCTGGAGTAGCAGAAACAATGTCTATCATTCTAGCGTGCATACGAATTTCAAACTGCTCACGAGATTTTTTATTAACATGAACTGATTTTAAAACAGTATATTTACGAATCTTTGTTGGTAAAGGTATTGGACCACGGATTACCGCACCAGTACGCTTAACAGCCTCAACGATTGATGCTACAGATCTATCTAAAACACGATGATCGTAAGCTTTCAACTTCAAACGAATTTTTTCCATAATTTTCCTTCTAAAGAACTCGTTAGGTCTTGCCTAACTATTTAAGGGGAATAAAATTATACTCTAAAGCATTTAAAAAATCAATATTTTAAACATTTTATTTCCTTTTAAAAAGGAAATATTAAATCAACAATAATAAAAACTAATCTAATTTGTAGGAATTTAAATTTTAAAGAGAATAAAAATAAGTAAGAGAGTATTAAAAACTACACGACTAACCTAAAAGTCGTGTAATTAAGGTTTTAAATATTTATAAAATTTTTATCTATATATCTACTTCTGCTACTTCAGCTGCTTCCATTAAGTTTACATTGCTAACACCCATAGCTTCTTTAATCTTATCTTCTATCTCTTTTGCAAGTTCTGGTTCATCTTTAAACTTCTGTTTAACATTCTCACGACCTTGACCTAATTTTTCTGAACCATAACTAAACCATGCACCAGCTTTATCTATGATATCTAGTTTTACACCATAATCAACAAGTTCACCCTCTTTTGAGATACCCTCTCCAAACATTATGTCAAATTCAGCTTGACGAAATGGTGGTGCTACCTTATTTTTTATAACTTTAGCTCTTGCACGGTTACCTATCTGGCTTTCACCTTGTTTAAGAGATGCTATTCTTCTGATATCTATACGAACTGAAGCATAAAACTTAAGTGCATTTCCACCTGTTGTAGTCTCAGGTGAACCATAACCAATCATACCTATCTTCATACGAATCTGATTTATAAATATAACAGTACAATTCATCTTAGATAAAACACCTGTAAGTTTTCTAAGAGCTTTTGACATCAAACGAGCCTGAACACCAACTTGTTGGTCTGTCATCTCCCCTTCTAATTCAACTTTAGGAGTTAAAGCAGCAACAGAATCCACAACTATAAGATTAACAGCTCCACTTCTAGCAATAGTTTCAACTATATCAAGAGCTTGTTCCCCATAATCTGGTTGAGATACTAAAAGATTATCCACATCAACACCAAGATTTCTAGCATATATAACATCAAGAGCATGTTCTGCATCTATAAAAGCACAAACTCCACCATTTCTTTGACATTCTGCTGTTATTTGTAATGCTAAAGTTGTCTTACCTGATGACTCTGGTCCATACACTTCTATAACACGACCCTCTGGAACTCCACCTATACCAAGAGCCAAGTCAAGCCCTATAGAACCTGTACTTATAGCTTTTATAGGCTCAATCTCTTTATCTCCAAGTCTCATCAAAGCACCTTTACCAAATGCTTTATCTATCTGTTTCATAGCTAAGTCTAATGATTTTTGTTTATCTGCATCCATAATAAAAACCTCTTTTATATTTTTTAATTGTGATATTGTATAGTAATTTTTTGTAAGTTTTAAAATATATGGCATTTTGTCATATATTTTATATGATAAAAAAGTAAAAAACTGTTATAATTAGCTTATGAAAAAGACACTAATTGCACACTCACCAGATGCCGACGATATATTTATGTACTATGCCATCAAGTTTGGCTGGGTAGATATGAAAGATACTAAGTTTGATAATATAGCTAAAGATATACAAACTTTAAACGAAGATGCACTAAATGGTGTATATGATATAGTAGCCATTAGCTTTGCACTTTATCCACATATAAAAGAAGAATATGCACCTCTTAGAACTGCTGTAAGTTTTGGTGAGGGTTATGGTCCTAAAGTTATAAAGAAAAAAGGTGAAAAACTAAAGCGAAATTTTAAAGTAGCACTCAGTGGTGAACATACTACAAATGCTATGCTTTTTCGCATCGCTTATCCTGAAGCTAGAATTACCTATATGAACTTTTTAGATATAGAACAAGCTGTTTTAGATGGCAAGGTTCATGCGGGAGTTCTTATACATGAAAGCATCTTAACTTATGCAGATGAGTTAGAAGTTGAGCGTGAGATGTGGGATATATGGAAAGAGTTAGCTGGGGATGATTTGCCACTTCCATTAGGTGGTATGGCAATTCGTCGTTCACTTCCACTAAATAAAGCTATAGAGTATGAAGCTACACTTACAAAAGCTGTAAAAGTTGCAAGAGATCATAAAGAAAAACTCTCAGAAATGTTACTTGAGAGAGATTTAGTTCGCATAGATGCACCAACACTTGATAAATACTTAGAACTTTATGCAAATGATGAGTCTATAACACTAAGTGAGATTCAATACAAAGCGATAAACAAACTTTTTGAGATAGGTTATAAAAATGGTTTTTATGATGAACCTGTAAAAATAGAAGACTATCTAATACCTACTGAGTATAAAGAGATTAGGAACTCTTAGAGATTATGGAAGCAAAACTTATAGCTATAGGTGTAGAAACATTTAAAATAGCACTACTTCTAGCATTGCCTGCTCTTTTGACAGGTATGTTTTTAGGTCTTGCTGTAAGTATATTTCAAGCTACTACTCAAATAAATGAGATGACTCTTAGTTTTATACCAAAGATTACTGGTATCATCATAGTTATCATATTAACCATGCCGTGGATGCTAAACTCTATGATAGATTTTGCAACAAACACAATAAATCTTATCCCAGATTTTATAGAATGACAAAAAATATAGACTTTTCAAAATTTTCTTCCTTCAAAATAGGCTCAAATATAAATGTAAAAATTTTAGAAAAATGTGAAGATTTTGATAAAAGATACTATCTTATAGGTTCTTGTAACAATACACTTATAAGCAATAACCCTCCTCCACTTATAAAACTTTCAAAAAAATATGATTATATAAAAATAGAAAATAATTTGTTAAAAATAGGTGGAGCAACACCAAGTGGTAAAATAGCTTCATTTTGCAAAAAAAACAATATCGCTAACTTTGAATTTATATCGCATCTTCCTGGAACTTTAGGTGGTTTAGTAAAAATGAATGCAGGGTTAAAAGAGTATGAAATTTTTAATAATCTTTATTCAGTTACTACTTGCAACGAAACTAAAAAAAAAGATGATATAGATTATAAGTACAGATACACAAACATAGATACACCTATATTGGAAGCTACATTTTATATAAAATATGGATTTGATGAAAAAAAAGTAGAAATATTTAAAAAAATGAGACAAAACCAACCAAAACAACCAAGTGCTGGAAGTTGTTTTAAAAATCCTATTGGGGATTATGCAGGACGACTTATACAAGAGGTAGGATTAAAAGGTTTTAGTATAGGGGATATGGAGTTTAGTAATATACATGCTAATTTTTTAGTAAATAATGGCAATGGCAACTTTGAAGATGCAATAACACTTATAGAAGAAGCTAAAAAAAGGGTTTATGAAAAATTTGACATAAAGCTCGAACTAGAAATAGAAATACTAGATAAAGAGTGGCTAGAAAAATCTAGCCACAAATAGGAGAAATATTCAAGCCATAAAGAGGACACCCTAATGGCTTTTTTGCTTTGAAAGTCTTAGGAATTAAAGAAGATTAACAAGCAGCTTTTGCAGCTTCTAGTGCTTCTTCATAGTTAGGCTCAGTTGTAATTTCTGGAACAACTTGTTTATAAGTTACTTTTCCATCTTTACCGATTACAAAAATAACTCTAGCAGTGATACCAGCTAAAGGACCATCAGCAAGTAATACACCATAGTTGTTAGCGAAATCTTTGTTTCTGAAGTCTGAACATACTTTTAAGTTTTCAATTCCAGCTGCACCACACCATCTAGCTGCTGCAAATGGTAAGTCCATAGAAACAGTAATAACTTCTACACCCTCTAAAGAAGCTGCTTCTGTATTAAATCTTCTAGTTTCAGCATCACAAACACCAGTATCTAGTGATGGTACAGCAACTACAAGTTGAACTTTACCTTCTCCACCGATTTGCTCATCTTGAAGCATTGGATCACAGTTTACAACTGTTGTTACTGGTGCTTTGTCACCTATATTAATTTCTGTACCTGCTAGGTTACATACGATATCATTTTTAAAAGTTACTGTTGCCATATTTGGCTCCTTTTAGTTTGTTATTTTAAACTGTTAACGAAAGTATATATAAATCGGATAAATATACTCTTATTTAGAAAATATATGATTTTAATTAAGATTTATTTAATGTTTTATGGGATTATTTAGACTGTATTAAATGAGATAGGATTGAATTGACATATGGTTGATGGGAAGGGGTATATAGCCCTCCCACCTATTATATGGCTATAAAAAGTGTACCCCTAAATATTAAATAGTCCCCTAATGTTTGTAATGATGGTTAAATTTGTATATTGAACTACCTTGAACTATTAGTCTTGTTTTTGGTATAATAATCTTCAACTATCTGTGGTGGATGGTGATGTAAGTCTTATGTCACGGGAACTTACACATAATTAAACCCTATCAGTCTTTATGATTGGTAGGGTTTTTTTTTGGTTTAATGGTTGGGTTATGTGGGTTAGATTATGTGTAAGGTATTCCCGTGACTATGGATATACATTCAACAATCTATTTAATTATAGCTATGTGTTATTTGATACTAGCTTTTAAATAGGTTGTAACCTAGGGGACTAACCACCCTCTAAGCTTTTATCTAACTTCAAAACATAAACATATCCATAAACCATAAAAATACCCCTCATATCTATCTTATTTGGTGTATTTAGTAGATTTTACACTACTGGAATTTTATGAGAAGGAAAATTAGTTAGGTGTTACTGTTGGACACAACTTTTAGGTTATGTCTCTATCCATTGATAGTTTCTCTTGAAGTTTAACTTCACCACTACTCTCAAGTAGTGTTATATCAAAGCTATCTTTACTTACATCTATTCCACAGAATTGTTTATACATAACAAACACCTTTACAAGTTATTTTACATGTGAACAGATAAGCAATCTTGCTTTTATCCTATCTCCATAATGACAGAGGCTCGTAGCCTAATCAACCTATTGGGATTTGAAGCAAGTGATAGACTCCTTGGAGATTTAATAAAACTTCATTAAAAGTTCTATCATTGATCTAAAAAAAATGTGATCATCTTGCTTATCTCTTCACATGTAATTATATTAAATTTATTAGTAGGAGCTAATATGGCAAAACACAATGTAGTTTTTTCAAAATTACCGAAAGGTAAGAATTTGGATATTTCAGATTTAGAAGAGTCTTTAGATGTTTCAAAGAATACTATTAGAAGATTGGCATCAAATAAAAGAATATCCAGAAAACACGATGGTAAGAAATATATATATGATAGAAAATCTGTTCAGTCATTTATGCAGTCATTTAATAGAGACGATTACTATTCTGTGGCAGAAGCGACTCAGGTTTTAAAAGATAATGGAATATGGGATACATTTAAAAATTTTACTCCAAAAAAAAATATCAATAATAAGGCACAATTTATATGTGAATATAAACGATTTACAGATGATTTTCCTATATCTGTAACCCAATTACTTAAGCATGGTTATCTCAGAAAAGACAAAGACTTAAGACCGGTTATGATTATGAAGTCTTCTATGATAGATACAATAAAAAAGCTCAAGCAATCAAGTAATAACATTCATTATAAAGTGAATAAAAAAAGTGCTTAAAAGCCTGATTTCAGGCGAAAACAAAGCAAACTATATGGATGAAAATAGTTGTTAATATTTAAGATTAAATTAAGTTTTCCGTCCATATAATTATTTCGTGATGGACAAATAAAAGTATATCCTGTCCTCATATGTTGTGGAAAGAGTAGGTTTCAAAATTAGGAGAATTGATACTAAAATTTTTTCTTTGATTTATTACTGTTAATGAAAGGTACCCACCTCGGCACAGAAACCGTAGTCTAAGTATGGGTAGTTCAGAGTAAAAATAGTTGTGAGAGATTATCTACTCTGAATTGGTTTCAACATTGAACCTGATACTAAGTGCTAGTATATGTAAACATTTGCAATAATATCATACTCACTCTTAAGTTTTTTTGAAATTCACTTTGTGAGTTTCTACAGCCTAAAATGGCTCAAAAATAAAATATAATAAGGAAATAGAAATGGGATCATATGTAAATAATAAAATTTATATAACTAGAAAGAAAGAAGGCATGGAAATGCTAGAAACAGATTTGGAGGAAATTAAAAATTACCTTTTAAAAGATTTTGAGGATGATAAAGATCGCTATCGCTGGGAAATAGAGTGTTTAAGTACTCTAATGGATTTGAGTAATGCTACTAACTTGTACAATGATTACACAAAATCAGTATTAATAGATAATTCTGCATTTAGTCTGATGCTTCCAAATGGACTTTATATGCAGTTTACCTTTAAAAATATAAACTATTCATTAGAATATGAATCCTTGAATCAACTTTTTGAAGGGAAGTATAATTTTCAAATAATTTCAATAGAAGAATTATATCGCCAACTACCTGATATGTATATGGTAACTGAAGAAGTCAATAGTTTAAAATCTTTAACGCATACTTTTAAGGCAATTTTATTAAAAGTATTACAAAATAAGGAAACGGTAGATGCTTTAATAAAAATCATCATACAATCTAATGATATCGATTTAATAAAACAGTCTGTTAGAAATGCAAATATTTCTGATAAAACATTGGATTTGATTTTTCAAAACTACAAAACAGATGAATTAAACACATTAAAATCCCCATTTTAATAAGTTTCCCTTTATTAAGGGAAACATCTTCAAGCTCCCTATTTATCGACTTTACAAAGGTATTAGATGAGGGTAGAATACTCTAAATTAATACTTTTTGGAG
>JAMOQV010000060.1 GCA_027068615.1 Helicobacteraceae bacterium
TCCTGCTTTTTCATTGTATCTACAAAACTCCTCTTTTGCTAAAAGTGCTTCATACAGACCACTCGCAGTACAACCCTTGAGATACTTTGAAACCATCTCAAAGGTTGAATACATTGCAAAACCTTTAAGAGCTAGTATTATCCTAGCTCCACTCTCTTTTTGAATATAATCCAAAAGTTTTAGATTTTTCTCTAAGAGTTCCTCTTCACATATATAATACGGGGTTTTTAAAGTTCTTTGATTTTCCAAGGTAGTCCCTGTTTATTTAACTCATCCATAAAGATATCTGGATCAAACTCTTCCATATTAAACACACCTTTACCTATCCATCTACCCTCTAGTATAAGTTTTGCACCTATCATAGCTGGAACACCTGTTGTATAACTAACAGCTTGAGAGTTTACCTCAGCATAACATTTTTCATGGTCACTTACTTGATAGATATAGATTTTTTTCTTAACACCATCTTTGATACCCTCAGCTACAATACCAATGTTTGTTTTACCTTTTGTACGACTTCCCAATGTTGATGGGTCTGGTAAAAGTGTTTTTAAAAACTCTATAGGTACTATCTTTTGACCCTTATGCTCAACTGGTTCGATACCTAACATACCTACATTTTCTAAACATCTCATATGTGTTAGATAACTCTCACCAAAAGTCATAAAAAATCTAATTCTTTTTAAACCTTTTATATGCTTGACAAGAGATTCCATCTCTTCATGATAAAGTAGATAACTATCTTTTTCACCAACTTCAGGATAATCCCAAACCATTTTTATCTCCATAGGTTTAGTCTCTATCCATTTTCCATCTTCCCAGTAGCGACCATTTGCACTTACTTCACGAAGATTTATCTCAGGGTTAAAATTTGTAGCAAAAGGATAACCATGATCCCCTGCATTACAATCAAGTATATCTATAGTATGTATCTCATCAAAATAATGTTTTTGAGCATAAGCACAAAATACATTTGTAACCCCAGGGTCAAAACCACTACCTAAAAGCCCCATAATCCCAGCTTCTTTAAACTTCTCATCTCTTTCCCATTGAAGTTTATACTCAAACTTCGCTTCATCTGGATGTTCATAATTTGCAGTATCAAGATAATGAGTTTTTGTTTTTATACAAGCATCCATAATCGCCAAATCTTGATAAGGTAGTGCTACATTTATAACTATATCTGCATTTACAGATTTTATAAGTCTTACAACCTCTCCAACTATATCAGCATCTACTTGAGCTACCTCTATAAAAGCTTCTGGAAGCTCTTTTTTAATCTCATTACATTTTGACAATGTTCTACTAGCTAAAACTATCTTACCAAATACATTTGAGTTTTGAACACACTTGTGCACTACTACACGACTTACACCACCTGCTCCGATTATTAATGTTGTTTTCATAATTAATTTTTCTCCTTCATATCTTTTTTAAATTTTCCCATTCAACTTTAGATATATTTTTATCATTAGTATCAAACTCAACACCAACTAAAAATATAGG
>JAMOQV010000061.1 GCA_027068615.1 Helicobacteraceae bacterium
CGAGCAACTATAGAAAGACCATCACCAGTATTTGCATGAGCATTTGAGTTTATCTTGTAAGAACGAGCATATCCACCTGTTGCGAACATTACTGACTTAGCATTGAATATAACAGTTTGCATATCACGAATGTTAAATGCTACAACACCTGAAACTTTTCCATCTTTGTAGATGATGTCAGCTGCATACCACTCATCCCAGAACTTAACACCTGCACGGTGAGCTTGTTCATAGATAGTTTGAAGCAGCGTTAAACCTGTTCTATCTTTTGCAAAACAAGCACGAGGAGAACTTTGACCTCCAAATGGTCTTTGAGCGATTTTTCCATCTTCAGTTCTACTAAAAGCAGCACCCATTCTCTCAGCCCAACGGATAGTCTCAGGTGCTTTTGAACACATAAACTCAACAGCATCTTGATCAGCTAAATAGTCAGAACCTTTAACTGTGTCAAATTCATGAAGTTCTACACTATCTTCATCACTAAATGCTGCATTAACACCACCTTGAGCAGCACCAGAGTGGCTTCTTAATGGGTGTAGTTTTGTGATAACAGCGACTTTTTTTCCTGCATTTTGCAACTCTCTTGCAGCAGCACAGCCAGCAAGACCAGCTCCAACAACAATTGCATCGTAAGTATAAATAGGAATACTCATTAACTTTCCTTCATAAAAGAACTAAAATAATGCTAATTATATCTTGCATTGCCTTTATAGAGGTTAAAATGAAACTTTGTAATGTATAAGTAAGTTATTGTTACTATTTGAGACATTTATGTATAATACACTATTAAAATACAGGAAAAGTAATATGAATTTGGAAAATTATTTTATATCTCAGTTTAAAAGTAACCATATTGGAGATGATGGAGCATATATAAGTAATATAAAAAAAAATAATATCTATTCTAAAGATGCTTTCTTTGAAAACATACATTTTAAAAGGCAATGGCTAACCTATAAACAAATTTCAAAAAAAGCTATGTTAGTAAATATATCAGATGCTATAGCTATGAATGCAAAACCAAAGTATGCACTTTTAAGTGTTGCTATGCCATCTGATATAACAAAAAAACAGATGGAAGAATTAGCTGATGGATTTAAAGAGATAGCTTCTTTATATGATATAGATATAATTGGTGGTGATACTATAAGTAACACGAAATTAGATATAACCATAACAATCATATCTCAAAGTGACAAACCATTACTAAGAAAAGGTATAAAAGACAATTATCTTTTAGCTTATACAGGAACTTTGGGAAGAAGTAAAAAAGAGTTAAAAAAACTTTTTAATTTGGGTAAAATTCATAATAAATCAAAATTTATAGATATAAAACTAAGAGATAAATTTATACAAAATACATCAAGATATCTAGCTTCTGGTATGGATATATCTGATGGATTATTTAGTGATTTAGAAAAACTATCAAAAGCAAATAAAAATATTGGGTTTAAATTTTTTCATAAAATATCAAAACATATAGGATGTAGTGGGGAAGAATATGAGATGCTTATAGCTTTTGATAAAAGATATAAAAAATATATCTTAAGAAAAGCTATACAAACAAGAACACCTATAAATATTTTTGCGACAGCAAAAAGAATTAACCACAAAAACAAATGTAAAGCTCACCATTTTTAAGTAATTATTGAAAAAGTCTTATAGGGTTTATATGGTAAGATTTTTGTGTAACTTCAAAAATCAGTTCATCATCTATCCTACCTATAATTGTCCCTTTTCTAACCTTTCTACCTTTTCTTATATTTGGCGCTATTTTAGATAAATTTGCATATATGGTATGAAGTCCATTTCTATGTTCTATAATCACCATATTGTTTAAAACAGCCGTTTTATCTGCATATATCACTTTTCCATTAAAAACTGTTTTAACCTTTTGCTTAGGTTTTTTTGATTTTAAAGATATCGACTCATTAAAAACTTTTATACCGTATATTGGATCAGTATAAGTTCCATACTTTTTAGTAATAATATATGGTGTAAAGGGAGCTATTGTTTTCTTTCCTATATATCTTCTTGTTTTTACTCTCTGATAAGAACTACCATGTTTTTTAACTTTAGGAAGATTATCATTAGATACTATCTCTGTTACATCAAAAGCCTTGTTTCGCATCTTAAGTTCTTTAGCCTTTTTTATTTCATCTATTTTTATAATATTTAATTTAGCCAAAGCTTTTTTCAAAGCATCTTGCTTATTTAAGAGTTTTTTTAACTCTTTTTTATAGTTAGACTTAGCTAATTCTAACATTTTTAAAGATTTTTTATTTTTTTCCTGAATAGTTACTAATTTTTTTCTTTTTTTATCCATATCAGATATAGATATTTCCAAGTTTGTAACTTTATGAGCTAAATTATCCATTCTTTTTGAATTTGAAAAAAATTGTTCATTTAAAAGCTTTGCTTTTTTATTTGATTTTTCCATCATTTTTTGTAATACTTCAAACTCTATAAGCGACTTTTCATCAACAGCTGACTCTTCTGACAAAATAACTGATAAAGATATATTTTTAGCTATAACAAACACTAACTCTTGTTTAACAGCATTTTGCTTATCCTGTAATTTATCTTGTGATTTTTTCAATTCTTTTAATTTTTCGATATTTACTTTATAACTTTTTTCTTTATTTTTCAATTCTTCTTTTAAAATTTTCAACTCTTTTTGTTGCTTTAAAAGTATCTGCTTTTGATTTAAAATTGCTTTTGCAGTTGAAGCCATTTTTTTATTTAATGATGTATAAGATTTTGAAAAGTTTTCTATCTTTTTATTTGTTTTTTCTATCTTATCATCGATATTAGCACCATATATAAAAATAACTAAAAATAAAATACCAAATAAACTTTTCAACCTAAACCTCTTCTTTATGACCTAAAACAATCATAGAAGCTAAAAATACAGATAACAATACAGCTGTAGAAAGAAGTGTAATCGTATCACTCACTTGGTTAAATATAACAACACTTATACCTATTTCTGAAAGTTTATTTAATATAAACATATCCTGAGAAAGATATGTAAAAAGTACAAATACTATAAAAGTAGCTATAAGTGCATCTGTTATAGCAAGTCTAAACAAAACAGCAGAACGAAGCCAAACAGGAGCACCAAATAATCCCATAATACTCATTCTCTCGCTATGTTGATATTGCCATATACGAAGCTCTTTAAAAATCAAAAGGGTTGTTACTAAAATAATAGTCATAGCAAATACTGTTATTATATTTTTAAAAACCAATAACATTTTATATGTCGTATTATGATTGCTTGAAAAATCTTCAACTTTCGTTATGCCATTATTAGAAAGTAAATTTTTAGTAAGCCTTTTAACCTCTTGTGGTGTTGGAAATTTACTAAGATGAAGCTTGTAAAACTTAGGTAAAGTTAGCTTAAGAAGTTCTATGTTCTTTACATCCATAGACTTATTTAACCGTTTTATAACACTATCTGGTTTTAATTCTTCAACATCAGAGATAAGATGGTCAAAACTTAATAAATCCTCTTTAGATATACTTTTTTGACTAACAGCTATAACTGAGTATTGTGTTGCTAGATTATGTTTATAAGCTTCTACAGATCTATCCATAACCATAAAAACTTGCATAGAAAATAAAATACTAACAAGTGCTATAACAAGTGAAAAATGATTTTTAATTGATTTCATGAATACCACCATATTCTATTCTTAAATGTCTATATTTAACATTTAAACTTTCTGGTATATGGTGAGTAACAACTATAACCGTAGTCTTTAGCTGTATATTTGCACCTTCAAGCAGATTCCAAATAAGACCAGATGAGTAATCATCAAGATTACCCGTAGGCTCATCAGCCAAGATTAATATAGGGTTATGAGCCAATGCTCTAGCCATAGCTGCTCTTTGTTGCTCACCACCACTTAATTCTAAAGGATATTTATTAGATTGATGTGTCAATCTAACATGTTTTAAAAGTGAATCAACTTGATTTTGACTTACTGTCTTATCATATCCATTTATCAAAAGTGGTAAAGATATATTTTTCTCAATAGTCCACTCTTTTATAAGCTTATAATCTTGAAAAACTATACCAATATGTCTTCTTAAAAAATTAAGTTTTGATTTTGATACACCATTTAACTCAACTCCACCAACAAGAAGTCTTCCCTCTTTTAACTTCAATGCTCCAAATAATGACTTTAGAAGTGTTGATTTTCCAGAACCACTAGCTCCAGTTATAAAAACAAAATCACCACTATTTATAGAGAAACTAGCTTTATTTATAATAGTTTCATCTCCAGAATAACTAAGTGATATATTATCTGCGATTATAACTTTATCCATTTAGCAATTCCTCTAAAAACTTATGTGCTTTTATATTGCTTTTTGATTTTAGTGGTTCTGATGGATAATAATATACAAAATTATTATCTGTATCTATAACAACATAAAGATGTTCAGGTCTATCAAAACTACCCATAGATACACGAAGCATTATTCCATTTTTCATAAAATAGATTCTTTCAAAATGGATAAATCCAGTATCAAATTTTTTAGTTTGATTATGAAGTGATAATATAGCCTCTTTTTTTATATCCTGAATTGAAAAACTAAAATTACCATCTAAGAAAACCTCATCGGAAACTTCTTCATTTATCATAGTTACATCATAAATGTTTTTTTCCATCTTTTTCCATCTATCTTCATACTTAGAACTTACAGCTATATCTTTATTTTTATTTATATGTAAAACTGTTTTATGAAAATTTATAAATGTTTCATAAGAGTAAGCATAATAATTTTCACTATCTGTACGAAGTTCTAATGTTCCACCAACTTTTAAAACTCTTCTTGATTCTTCTATAAAAGAGGTAGATATAACTCTTCTGTGTGGTTTTTTATCCCAAGGAACAGGAAAATGAACAAATATTCTTCCAACTATATTTGATGGAACTAACTCTAAAAAAAGTCTGGCATCATAATCAAGAATAAGCAAATTATCTAGATTTTGTATCGTTATTTGTTTTAGTACTTGCTCTATAGATGGACGATGTATCTCTATACCTATAAACAATATATCAGGATTATTAACAGCTTGATGAAGCAGATGCCTACCTGAACCAAAACCTACCTCTATGTTTACCTCTTTATCAGTTGGAAACTCTTTTGAAAAATCTTCAATCTTTTTAAGTGCATTTACCTCTTGTAAATGTATATTTTTCTTCCCTTCTGGGACATTTGACAATAAAACATTAAGATTTGCCAAAGAAGCATAAGTAATCAAAGCACGATGCACATTATATATAGAGGCTGGTCTTGTTAACTTATCTGTTTTTAAAAGTGTTTTATCTTCATCCTCCCTTACAAGTAAAAAGAATTTATCATTTTCTACTGTAACAGATATAAGCTTTTCCTCTTTATGATTTATATTTGAGCATATAAAATTAAAAGAGATATCCCCTTTACTTTGAGGAAACTCTATCTCTTTAAATTTTTCTATATGTAAATGTGGCATTACATCTCACTTATGTCTATATTTTCAATAGGTACAATAACCTCTTTTACTGGAAGTTTTTGCTCTTTTACCTCTATATTTTTTTGAACTTGCATTTTAGTATTATTTTCATTAGCTTTTTCTAAAGAGACATCAGGTGCATCTTCTAGTTCTAATAATTTTGGAATTTTAATCTCTATCTCAACACTAGGTTTTGACTTTAATCCATTTTCATCAATAGCTATAATCTGATAATGATAAGTTATCTCAGACTCTAAGTTACTATCTGAAAAAGTCGTTCCTTTAATGTCTGTAATCTCATCTTCAAAAGAGTCTAACCAACCTTTTCTATATTTTTTAATGATATTGTATGTTTTTGCTCTACCTTCCATATCTTTCCAAGCTAATTCTACTCGTCCATTTATAAATTTAGCTTTTGTTACAGCTGGTGCTTTTGGTATAGGAAGAGTTGAACCCTGAAGTGCTATCTTTTGAAGAGTACTTTCTAATCCATCATCATCTACAACACTAACTTTATAAAAGTATTGTTTACCATCTTCACCTATCTTATCTGTAAAATGGTTATTGTGAAGTTTAGCTATTAACTCCATTCTGCCATCTGCAGATGAAGAACGATAAAGATGGTAAAGACCTAAATCTTTATCATCAGCTTTTTCCCAAGTCAATTCTATAACTTTTGGTAAATTTTTACTTGCTGTCAGATTCATTATACTTTTTGGTAAAGGTTTAGTTATAACTCTTACCTCTTGACTAGGCTTAGATACGATACCATCATAAGTTTTAACTCTTACTCTATAATTATAGATATAATTGTTTTTCAAATCCTTATCTATATATTCAGCATTTAGTCGCCCTTTTACCTCTGCTATCTCTTCCCATTCATCTTTTTCTAATGTTTTTCTTTCTACTATGTAAGAAACAACTTTTAGATTTGTATGTGGTCTCCATATAATTTTTGCAGTTTGAGGCATCCCCTCTACACTATGTATCCACGAAACAGATTCTAAAACTGGTAATGAACTAACAGTATATAGTTCGCTAGGTAAGGATTCATGTTCTTTGTTAAATGTTTTAAAGTAGTATCTATATGTATGATCAGGTTCTATATTTCTATCTACATAGTGTGTAGCAAAACGGTTATCTATAGTATCATAATACTCCCCAGTATCTTCATTATCGGCACTCATTTTATAAACATATACACCTTCAACACGAGGGTCTGTGATATTTTTATACTCAAATGCTATAGATTTCATATCTGCAAATATACCATTTTTAGTTAATTCAATTCTTTGAAGTGTTGTATCCACTAAATCAGCATCTTTAGAACTAGTCTCACCATCTAAAGACTTTGTAGAATTTGAATCCAAATGAGAAGAACCCTTTGGTGATAATGCTGGTGTACAACCACTAAAAACTATCAGTGAAGCTGTGTAAAATATTGCTAGTTGAGATAACTTCATTTATACTCTCCGTATTAAATTTTTTATATATATATGATTCTGTAACTTCATCAAAATCAGCTTTAAAGAAAAGTTTTTCTTTAGAAGTTGGATGGATAAAGTATATGATGTAAGCATGTAGCAAAATTCGTTCCGACTTCTCTTGTTTAGGGGTTTGAGCATATATATGATCACCTATAATATGACGATTTATACTCTCTAAATGAACCCTTATTTGATGTGTTCTTCCCGTAAAAAGTTTACAAGCTATAAGCTGATTTTTCTCATCATTACTTAAAAGTAAATTTTTAAACATAGTTTTAGCATTTTTACCATCTTCTAATATCGCCATTTTTAAACGGTTATGATGAGACCTTTTTATAGGTTTATCTATAACTGTTACATCATCTTTTAATGGTGGATTTATAACAGCAAGATAATATCTTCCCATACTTTTATCTTGAAGTTGACTTGATAAAAATTCATGAGAAGAATTATTTTTTGCAATAACCATCGTTCCACTTGTACCCTTGTCTAAACGGTGAACAATACCATGTCTTTCTTCCCCACTTATAGTAGAGAGTCTTATCCCTTTATGCTTTAACCAATCAACCAAAGTAGCTTCTTTTACACTTGGAGCAGGATGAACTGTTACTCCACTTGGTTTATTTATAACAAGTAAATCATCATCTTCATAAAGTATCTCTACATCAAAATCAACTTCTAAAGCTTCTTCAACTTTTAATTCTGGAAATTCTATCCTTATCTCTTGCCCAACTTTTAGTTTTACACCTGGACGAGATACAAGTTTATTATCAATGTAAACACACTCTTGTTTTATTAAAGTTGCAATTTGTGAACGAGTATCACCTAACTTAGATGATAAAAACTTATCTAATCTATCTGATATTTCACAAATATAACTTTTTGTTTCCCTCATTTATACCCTTTTATGTTAAAATCCTAAAAAAATTAGGGAGTTTTTAATATGTGGAGATTTGATAAGCGTATTTTAACACAATTTGACTTCATTTCCATAATATTAATCATTCCTCTTGTTATAACTTCAAATTGGCTTATAAATGAAGCCGTTCCAGCCCTTGCTCAAAAACAAATGGCTTATATAGGAGTAGCAACTTTAACTTTTATATTTGTTTTTTTATTACCAATAAGAAGAATGAGTTGGTTAATACCTATGATATACTGGATAAATATTGCATTACTTTTTGCTGTTGAACTATTTGGTCATGCAAGACTAGGAGCTCAAAGATGGATAGAAATACCGTTTATAAATGCAACAATACAACCATCAGAATTTGTAAAACCTGCTCTTATCCTAATGCTTGCATATCTTATAAATAAAAATCCACCACCAAGAGATGGATATGGAGTAAAAGATTTTTTAAAAATAAGCTTTTATATACTGCTACCATTTATACTAATAGCAAAAGAACCAGATTTAGGAACAGCTCTTGTCCTTTTACTTATTGGATATGGTGTATTATTTTTTATTGGTATATATTGGAAAATATGGGCATTTATAATTACTTCTATACTACTAGTATCTCCTCTTGCTTATAAGTTTACATTACATGATTACCAAAAAACAAGAATAAATGACTTTTTAAGTGAAAAACCATCATATCATGTTCAGCAATCCATCATAGCCATAGGTTCTGGTGGATTAACAGGTAAAGATAAAGATGAAGCTACACAAACACAAATGAAATTTTTACCAATAGCTACAAGTGATTTTATATTTGCTTTCGTAGTTGAAAGAACAGGTTTCCTAGGTGCGTTAGGCATTATAGTTATATACATAATGTTAATATTACATTTACTTAGTTTAAGTGTATTTAATAAAGATTACTACATAAAAGTTGTAACAATATCTATTTCCTTTATGATTTTTATATATATGGGTGTTAATATATCTATGACAATAGGATATGCACCCGTAGTAGGTGTTCCTTTACCTATGTTTAGTTATGGAGGAAGTAGTTTTTTAAACTTTATGATTTTATTTGCTATTATGCAAAATCTCATAACATTTAGATACAAAGATTTATATGATGGTCGTGGAACAAAAAGCTTTCTATAATCCTAAAGACCATTATTTATATGTTTTTATGTCCTACTATTTGAGCTATGTCTAAGATAGATATTTTGTTACTTCTTAGTGCTTGTGTTATGAAAGTATGTCTTGTATTGTAAAAAACTCTCTTACTTATGTGTGATGTTTCTAGT
>JAMOQV010000062.1 GCA_027068615.1 Helicobacteraceae bacterium
CATCACCTATTTTACCAGTACGAGCAGCTTCAACTATAGCAGTTGTTACTTTTTCAACATCTTTACCATCAACTATCATCTCCATCTTAACTTTTGGTAAAAAATCAACTACATACTCAGCACCACGGTAAAGTTCACTATGACCCTTTTGACGACCATAACCTTTTACTTCACTAACTGTCATACCCTCGATACCAATCTCAGCCAATGCATCTTTTACATCTTCTAGTTTAAATGGTTTTATAACTGCTTCTACCTTTTTCATAATAACTCCTAATAATAAATTATTAAAATTATATCTAAAATAGTTTTATAAAAAATTCAAGAGTTGTATATTTTTTATACATATGAAAAATTAAGGGGTTTTTGTGTAGAATAAAGAAAAATTATTTTCTAGGTGTTTTAATGAGTGATTTACTAAACAATATCCAAACTATAAATATAGAAGAAACTCTTCAAAATAGTTATCTTGACTATTCTATGAGTGTTATTGTCGGTCGTGCCTTGCCAGATGTAAGAGACGGACTAAAACCAGTTCATAGAAGAATCCTTTATGCTATGAGTAAACTAAACCTTTCTCACGGAGCAAAATTTAAAAAATCTGCTCGTATCGTCGGTGATGTTATAGGTCAGTACCACCCACATGGAGATACTGCTGTTTATGATGCACTTGTTCGTATGGCACAAGATTTCTCAATGAGAATGGAACTTGTAGATGGACAAGGTAACTTCGGTTCTATAGATGGAGACAGTGCCGCTGCTATGAGATATACAGAAGCTCGTATGACAAAATATGCAGGGGAGCTACTAAAAGACCTTGAAAAAAATACGGTAAATATGATAGATAACTACGATAGCACAACTCAAGAACCAGATGTTATGCCAACTCGTGTTCCAAATCTACTTATAAATGGCTCATCTGGTATCGCTGTTGGTATGGCAACAAATATACCTCCACATAATCCTATCGAGATTATGAATGCACTAAAAGCACTTTTAGCAAATCCAGATATATCTATAGCGGAGATTATGCAGTATGTTCCAGCACCTGATTTTCCAACTGGTGGGATTATCTTTGGTAAAAAAGGGATTGTAGATGCTTACACTACTGGTCGTGGTCGCATCAAAGTTCGTGCAAAAACTCATATAGAGCAAAAAGCTAAAAAAGAGATAATCGTTATAGATGAGTTACCATACCAAGTAAATAAAGCTCGTCTTATAGAAAATATAGCAAATCTTGTAAAAGATAAAATGATAGATGGTGTATCTCTAATCCGTGATGAATCTGATCGTGATGGTATGAGAGTTGTAATCGAGCTTAAAAAAGATGCTATGAGTGAGATAGTGTTAAACAACCTTTTCAAGCAAACTCAGATGCAAACAACATTTGGTATCATAATGCTTTCTATCTTAAACCAAGAACCTAGAATCTTTGGTATTATCGATATTTTAAAACATTTTATCAATCACCGTAA
>JAMOQV010000063.1 GCA_027068615.1 Helicobacteraceae bacterium
CCATCACTTTTTTTCCGTTTTGGTGGATGCAATATGAGATGCGAAGGTTTTGGTTGTAGTGAAGTTACCTCTGATGGTGTAGAAGTTTTAGGATGCGATACTGTTTATGCTGTAAATAAAGAGTATTTTTCACATAATTGGGTAGCTATAAAAGATAAAAGCGAACTTTTAAATATCTTAAATTTTTATGATTTACCCTTTGCTGTTGATATAGTTCTAACTGGTGGAGAACCACTTTTATATGCTAATGATGAGATTTTTATAGGCTTTTTAGAAGAGTTGGTAAAAAAAGGTCATCAGATAACATTTGAGACAAATTCATCTTTAATGGTTGATTTTGAAAAATATCCAGTTTACAAAGAGTGTATATTTGCTATGTCTGTTAAGCTTTCAAACTCTGGCGAGAGTTTTAAAAAACGGGTAAATCCAAAAGTTATAAATTCCATAGCTACAAATTCAAAAGAGGCATTTTTCAAGTTCTCAATAGATGCAGAGTCTATAACTTTAGGCTTAGAAGAGGAGATAAAAGAGATAATCTCTTATGCACCTAAAACTAAAGTTTACTGTATGCCTGTTGGTGGAGATAAACAAGAGATAGAGAAAAATACCCAGCCACTTATAGAGTTTTGTAAAGAAAAAGGCTATAACTTTAGTGATAGACTTCATATAAGAATTTGGGATGCAAATAAAGGGGTTTGAAAACTTATGTTATAATACTCGGCAAGAGGTAGTAAAAAGGATTAAATCCTTTTTACTCTAAAACTCACTTTAAATCGCCAAATTATAAAGTAGAGTTTTAGTTGAAACTTATTTTTCATAAGTTCCTCCTATACCGAATTTGTCTCACTCTTTTTGAGTGAGAACATCAAGATTATATCTAATTCTTTCTTAGGCTCACAAATGATAATCAGAAAACTTTTTAAATTTGAAAATGCTCATATAGTTCGTGGTTGCTCTACTGTAAAATGTAGAAGTTCACTTCACGGTCATTCATACCAAGTGGAATTACTCTTTGAATCAAACTTTTTAGATAATGGTCAGATGGTATATGACTTTGGTCTTATGAAGCAAAATATGAAAGCTTTAGTCGAGTCGTTTGATCATGCCATAGCTATATGGGATGGGGATGATAAAGAGTATATAAAAGATATGAAAAAACACTCTCAGAGATGGATACAACTCCCTATATCACCATCAGCAGAACAGTTTAGCCGTGTGATATTTGTTATGATAGATAAACTATTACAGCTAACATCAACCATAAATGGTGAAAAAGAGGTAAAACTTCACAGTGTGATAGTACATGAGACTCAAACAGGTTATGCTCAATGTTTCAATGAAGATGCATACAGTAAAGTTATGGGGCTTATAGAGTTAGATAAAATCATCTTTTCACAAGCTATAAAAGATGATTGGGGTGATAATGAACTTTTTGAAAAG
>JAMOQV010000064.1 GCA_027068615.1 Helicobacteraceae bacterium
CTTTACATCTCTCTCTTTTTTTAACAACTCTTCCAACTCTTCTTTACTCTCTTTGATTAATCTATCATATCTTAATATCCCCATATCGTTATTATATCAAAGTTATTAAATATCTTGGAATTGGTATAATTGGATAAATTATTCCACTTATTTCTCCAAGATTTAACAACGATTGGATATTTGTCTCCCCATTTTCTTTCAAGTCTGTCAAGTTCAATTTGGGTCTGCTCTTTTGATACTGCTTGATATATCTTTTTTATTTTAAATCTTTCATAAACTCTTTTTTATTTTTGAAAGCAAGGTATTTTAAAGAGTTTTTTATTTGATGAATAACACATAACTGAACTTCGGTATTTGGATATATAGCGTTAATAGCTTTGGGAAAACCTTTTAAACCATCTACCCTTGCAATAAGTATACCCTTTACACCTCTATTGCTTAAAGCGGTTAATACTTGAAGCCAGAAGTCTGCTCCTTCACTTTCACTTAGATATAATCCCAAAATCTTTTTTTTCTTTTGATATTAATATCTCTTATAATTAACAGCATCCATAAAAATAAACGGATATATACTCTCCAAAGGTCTACTTTGCCACTCTTTGACTTTGGTTATAATCTTATTCGTTATTGCATTGATTGTAGCCTAATGTTTTTTTACTATTTGAGGTTCGAAGTTTCAAACTCTATCTCTTGAAGTGACAAGTTCAAATTCTCCACTTGAAGATTTAACTCTCTTTCTATTGTATCCGTTTCTTCTGTTTCTTTTGTCCTGTAAGGTTTCATTTGCTATATGGGATTCAATCTCTGCTTCAAGTGTAGCTTTTACAAGTTTTTTAATCAGTAGAGCTTCCGTCTTTACCTCCTATCTTCTTACCTGCTAATAACTCTTTTAGTGCTTTTTCAAAGTTAAATTTCTCCATGTCAGTTCTTTTATTATTTTATCTAGATTGATATAGAATTTCTAACGGTCCCTTTGTGGATGGGTTCTATTTAAATAAAGTTTATTCTAACAAAATGCTATTTTTTCTTTCTCTTCTAAATAGTTATTGCTGATGTTTTATATTCTACAACAAAACTTGCTAAATATCTTTTAGATAAAAAACTTATCTCTATTATCTCTTACAAAAGATACTTTGCATCAAAAAATTAAAAATCCTTACAGACTTCAATTAAAAACTCTTTTGGAGATAAAGAATATACTAAATCTTACAATTTAGCTAAAAACTTCTACTCCTTTCTTAGCTGTTCTTTTTATTGCTCTTTGGTTTTTTCAAACACATTTTCTTTTTCTCTTGACATTACGTAAAAAATTATTTATAATTTCAACCACAAAACGGAGTGTAGCGCAGTTTGGTTAGCGCACCTGGTTTGGGACCAGGGGGTCGGGGGTTCGAGTCCCTCCACTCCGACCATTTAACCCACTATAAGTGAG
>JAMOQV010000065.1 GCA_027068615.1 Helicobacteraceae bacterium
TCTTTTGAAAATTTAATTCTCAAATCAACTATAGGAGTAACTTCACCTCTTAGATTTGTAAAACCAAGAATCCAAGGTTTTTCTATAGCTACTGGAGTTATCATAGTATTTTTATATACAAGTATAACTTTTGTTTTAGATAACTCTATTGCATAATGTCCATCTAAAAATTCAAAAATAATCAATTCCATGATTGCTCCATTTTAATATCTACGATATTCATAATATCTAAAATAAGCCCTATACTTCCATTACCTTTAATAGTAGCTGCAGATATTCCATCTATCTTTTTGTAATTCTTATCTAATGATTTTACAACAATTTGTTCTTTTTCTAAAAAATTATCAACTAATAAAGCAACTTTATTCATATCTATCTGAGTTACAATAAGCATTGCTTCTTCTATATTTTTATGGATAGGTTCAAGTGAAAAAAACTCATGTAATCTTATAATAGGTATAAATTCATCTCTTAACATTAAAATCTCTTTATTGTCATCACCAACTTTTTTAATCATATTTTTAGTTGGTTGCAACGATTCTAAAATCATATTTAAAGGCATAATAAATATTTGCGAACCTATTTCTACATTTAATCCATCTAAAATAGCTAAAGTTAGTGGTAAAATTATTTTGAAAGTTGTACCCTTATTTTTGCGTGTTTGAATTTTTATATATCCACCTAAAGAGTGGATATTATTTTGAACAACATCCATACCCACACCACGACCAGATATATCACTTACCTCATCAGCAGTAGAGAGTCCAGCAGCAAATATAAGCATAGCTTTTTCATTATCATCCATAATAAGAGAGTCCTCTTCTGTTATAGCTCCACTCCCTATTGCTTTTTGACAAACTTTATTTACATCTATACCAGCTCCATCATCTATAATACTTATGATAATATGACCACTCTCTTGAATAGTACTTATTTTTAAAGTACCTACCTCATCTTTACCTTTTTTCAATCTCTCTTGAGGTGTTTCAAAACCATGATCCATAGAGTTTCTTATGATATGAGTTAATGGATCCATTAACCCTTCCATCATAAGTTTATCTATCTCTACATTTTCACCATCATATACAAAATTCACTTTTTTATCTAACTTTTTACAAAGATCTCTTATAACTTTTGGAAACTTTTGATATACACTATCCATAGGTATCATTCTAACAGACATAACAGCTTCTTGAAGTTCTCTTATCTCTCTATCGATAATTTCTAATCTTTCAATAAGACCTCTATTGTTTATCTCTTTAGATAAAGTTTTAGAATAATCAAATAACATACTTTTAGTAATAACCAAATCTCCAACTCTATTCATAAGAAAATCGATTTTATCTAAACCAACACGGATAGAACTAGTTGCAGCCATTTTCTTAATAGTTTGTTTTTGAGGCTTATGTATAGATTGCTCTTTTAATACCTCTTTGACTATATCTTTTTTTACATCCTTATTTAGCTCTTTTTTAGGTACTTTTACAACTCTAGTTGATAGTTCAACATTTTTTTCAGGCACATCTTCATCATCAAAAAGCATAAACTCATTGTTATCATCACTTTTATCATCAAAAAGCTCATATCCTTTGTTTAGTTTTGTTTCAACTATTAGCTTAGCAATACCCTCTTCTAACTCTTTAATTTTAGCC
The DNA here is from genome assembly GCA_027068615.1 of Helicobacteraceae bacterium. Taxonomy (GTDB): domain Bacteria; phylum Campylobacterota; class Campylobacteria; order Campylobacterales; family Sulfurimonadaceae; genus Sulfurimonas. Next base: position 1,653 of record JAMOQV010000065.1, read on the forward strand.
TGATATTGAGCTTTATCCAAATCATTATTTATCTCATCATCTGCTATATCTTGAGATTCGGCCATTGCAGATATAAGGTATTCATTTATCTCTTTTGTATAAGCTAGTTCTTTCTCTCTAGCCATATCTAAAAGTGTTTCAATAGAATGTAGATATTTTGAAAAAAATTCCAATCCCATAAATAAAGATGTACCTTTTAATGTATGCACATATCTAAATAACTCTCTTAAAAATTCATCATCGTATTCATCGAGTTTATTACCCAAATCTAAAGCATCGTTTATATTGTTCATCAAGTCAACAAATTCACCAACAAATGCTTTACTTTTTACAACTTTTTTAGGAGATTCTTCCTCTTTAGCTTCCTCTTCTTTAGCTATAGTTATATCTTTTTCTTTTTTTAGATTATCTATATTTGAGATTAGAGATTCTAGCTCTTTTTCAAACTCTTTTATATCTAAATTATTTTTATATTCATCATGAAAAATAACTTGCATCTTATCTGAAGCTTCAATAATAAACTCTATAACTTTAGAATTTATCTTCTGTTTTTTATCTCTAATATTTTCCATAAAAGTTTCAAGATAATGAACATACTTACTAAAGTATTCAAATCCAACAGCATTTGAACTACCCTTTAGTGTATGCATATCTCTAAAAAGAGCATTAATATCATCTTCGGAAAAAGTACCCTTTTCCTCTACCTCTATCAATCTAGCTTCTACCGATTCAAATATTTCAACAGCTTCTTCAGCAAAAAAATCTTTAAGAGTATCAGACATTTATAATTAGCCTTTAGTATTTTTAAGTGTTTTTATATGTACCTCTTGATCAAGTGCATCTGCTATACTATTTAGTTCATTTGTTATTTTAGTTGTATTGTCCATTACTTTTTTATTTGATTCTGACATCTTTCTTAGATGCTCTATCAACTCTTGAATATCTTTAGATTTTTCCATCTCTTTATTTGCATTTTTAGCAACACTTTCAACCATTGTACTAGTTCCAGCAATCTGCGAATAAACTTTAGAGAAATTTTCTTTCATATTTTGAGATATAGAGATCCCCTCTTTTGTTTTATGATGAGTTTGCTCTACTAACTCTTTTATCTCTTTTGCAGCTTCTGCACTTTTACTTGCAAGATTTCTTACCTCTTGAGCAACAACAGCAAAACCTTTTCCAGCTTCACCAGCAGTTGCAGCCTCAACTGCCGCATTTAAAGACAAGATATTTGTTTGAAAAGATATAGAATCAATTATACCTATGGCATCTTCTATAGCTTCAGTTGATGAACTGATATCACTCATAGCTCCAAGAGTATCATCAGCTAATTGTCCACCAATTTTAGCTAACTCTGTAGAAGTAGATGCTGCTTCACTCATAAGATTTGTTTTTTCAACTGTATCTGATATAGTTTTACTTATATCATCTATCTGTTTTGTAACAAGAAGATTATTTTGATTACTTTTATCCATAAATGTTGTAAGTTCCCCTACACTATCTTGTAAATCTTTTGATGATTTTTGTAGTTGTTGAGATTTACTTGTAAGTGACTGAACAATCTTTTCTGATGATTTTTCCAATGCTTCCCCTAAAGAGTTAACACCATCTACTAAAATTTTCAACTCACCTACCATAGGAATATTTACTCTCGAATCAAAATGATTTTCTTGATAATTATCTAGTGTATTTAATATAGTTTGAAGAGTTCCTTGCATAGATACTAAAAATTTGTTTATATTAGATTTTAAATCTTTTATTTGAGGATTATCTGGTTCAGATTTAACTAACTGAGAAAAATCTCCTGTTTCTAGTTTATCTGTAATTTGACCTATTTCTGATACTGTTGCTTGATCTTTTTTAAGACCAATTTTAATAAGTTCTATATGATTATTTATATCTTTTGATATCTTTTGAAACTCACCATTATCATTTATCTCTATTTTATTTACAGAATCTGTTTTACGAAGAATATAATCAAAAAATTCACCCATACCTTTATCTAGCTTACTGATATTATCTATAATACCCCTAAAGAAAATATAAAGTAATAGATTTAATATAATATTTACAATTAAAATAATCACAAACATAACTATATTTTCATGGACTATATCTATAGCTTCATTTGATTCATCTCTCATTTTTTGATTGTGAGCTAACTGTCTGTTTATATCATTGTAAACTGATTTTAAATAGTTTGTAACAGATTTACCAGCCAATAAATTCTCTTTTATAGAAGATATCTCCTCATTTATAACTGGGTCATTTAGTCTAGCCCCATAATCATAAAACTGATTTATATATACATCAGATGAACGGATTTGCATCTTTAAAACCAACTCTTTTAAATAGTGAAGAGTTAAACTTTTTTCATAATTTGCAGTAGCAATTTCAACATTTTGTTTAATCCCAAATAACCTACTTGCAATAGACACTTGCAATATTAAAAAGGCGATAAATATGATTATCCCCAATACTAAATTTTTCTTTCTTATACTCATCTTTTTTCTCCTTAAATATTATCTTGTATATACTTATACAACTTATCCAAATCTGCCTTATTTATAAGATCAATAGCACCAAGATTTTTAACTTTATCTAGTACACCTCTATTTGTCATACTACTCAACGATAAGATTGGAATATCTTTATAAAGATCAGAATTTTTAATATACTTTATAACCTGATAACCATTTAAAATAGGCATCTCCAAATCTGTAATAATTATACCTACAGTACCTGAATCAATCTCTTTTAATCTATCTAAAAGAAGTTGTCCATTCTCATAAATCTCAAAATCTACATTTATCTTTTCAAAAAATTCAACTAACTTATCTGTAACAGTAACACTATCTTCTGCTACTAATACCATTTTATTAGAAGATATCTCTTCAACATCACCTATGCTGTCAATATCATAAATTGTAGTACCATTTGAATTATGTTTAGAACCTAAATCATAAAGTAACTTTTCTGCATCAAAAACAATACATAATTTTTTGATACTATCTAATTCTATTTCTGCTATATATGATACCTTTGGATCATCTGAACTAGGAACTTTTAATTCACTAGATTGCATCTCCTGTATCATAATTATATCTTTTGCAAGTATCCCTATCTTTTTTTCATTGTAGTTACAAATAATAACAATTTTATATATATCAAAATCTATTTTTTCACCTATCCAATAATCAAGATTAACTATAGAAACCATCTCTCCACGGAGATTAAGTACACCTTCAATAAGTCCATCTCCAGATGGAGTAGATACCATTTCTACATTTTCTTTAATTAAGAAGCTTTCTATTTTTGAGATATTTATAGCATAAATTTTATCACTACCTGTATAAAAAACAGCAAGTTGCATAACATTTCTAAGATGACTTTTAGTCATATACTCTATATTTTTTTGTATATCATTATCTCTACCAAAATCATTAAACATTTCTACCCTTTAACACTATATCTATAATTCTTTTAGTAAGAGGAACTATACTAGAAACACCAAATGGTTTTATGATATACCCTTTAACACCCTTGTTTACCATAGTCTTAACACTACTAGAAGATGCTTCTGTTGTTGCCATAATTATTTTTAAATCTGGGTATATATCTAGTTCATTTATGATATTTACAACCTCTTCTCCATCCATTAGTGGCATATTCCAATCTAAAAACATTACATCAATATTGTTAGATTTTAAAGCTTTCATAGCTTCATGACCATCTTTAGCTTCATATATTTCAATATTTTTAAAATTTTTAAAAATAGTATCTTTTAAAGTTTCTCTCATAGTAGAGCTATCATCAACAATTAAAATTCTAACTATATTGTCTATCTCTCTTTTTATATATAAATTCTCAGTTTTATATACTTTTTCACCTTGTGTATAAAATACTTTATTATGAAATACTAAGAATTTATCAGCCTTTATCTTTGAAATTTTTGTAGCTTTGTGTTTATTGTTTATAATTAGAAGTTTTTTCTTATCCAATACAAAAAGTTGTTCATTACAAAATATACTTCTAATACGTTTCCCTGTGTATAAAATTTCCCTTTTATTTTGATGAAAATCATACATAACTATATGATTTTTAACAATATATATAATTTTATTTATATCGCCTATTACAGATTTTATACTTGAACACTCTTTGATTTTTGAGATTGTAATTTTATCTACAATATTAACTATAAATATCTCATCATTACAAACTATACTAATAATACCTTCAGAATTTAAGAAAATAGATTCTATTGGTGATTCAGATACTTTGAATTCTATATCTTTTTGTTTAGAAAACATCGAAACAATCGCTATTTTTCCATCTTCCATACCAAGGATAAGAATAGTCTCACCAAGACACATAGTTGTGATTTTTTTATCTGTATCTAATTCTAACTTTACAATTATCTCTTTTTTTACAAAGTTTTTAATTTCAAGTAAGTTTTTATTAAGTGAAGCTACTTTATTTTTATAAGCAGTTGCTATATCACTAAAGATATGTATCATCTCTTTTTTCTTTAAATCACAATCATACAACTGTAATTCATCTTTATAAAAATGAACAACACCATCTTCATATTCATAAAATAGTTCACTTCTCAACATCATAAACCCTTAATAAAAATAATTTAATTCAACTCTATATTCATTATAAGACCAATCAGATTTCAAATCTCCATTTATATCTTTAGTATTTGAATCAGCTTTATTAAAGCCTAATCTTATTTTGAGTTGTAAGTCATCTTTTATATTTTGACGCATATCTATATTTAAAATATTATTATCAGATAAAACACCTGCTTTTTTATCGTCAAAATCTTGTATAGCATATCTAGCCATGATACTAAATCCATCTAAGATATCTGCTTTATCAAAATCATATCCAGCACGAAAAAGATATGTTGTTGTTTTCGCATACCAGTTATACTGACCCATAGCACGAGTATATCCACTTGTAGGTTGTGATCTCCAAGGAGATATAATATCTGCTTTATCTCCTATATATGAATAACCTATTCTACCCATAAAAGCACCACTTTTTATATCTACTTTTGTAGCTACAAGATAAGCATCTAAAGAGTTTGGATTAGTATATCCATCTTGTTTTGCTTTTAAATTTGCAACACCATAATCTGCATTTAAATTATCAAACTGCTTCATATATTTAAAAGCTGGTATAACTTTTAAAGTATCATTTATCTTTATATTATATCCAACTTCAACTGCAAGATTACTTACAATATCTGGAACACTCATAAATGCTGTTGTTGCTTTTAAATTTTTAACAGATGTATTTGTAATAGAAGCTATTATAAGTCTATTATCATCTCCTACTCTTGCTACTGTTAAGTTTTTATTTACAGCACTATCATCATTTTGAATCCAACCATCATAAGCTATAACATCATGAGAAGTGGTATGATCACGAAGCTTTTGTTTAGCTATATATGTCAAAGATAGTTTAGTTTTATCTATATCTTTAGAAACAACACTAATACCATCAAAAGTATTTGGTATCATCTTAGTATCGTTTGATTTTGTAAACATACTCTCATGTAAAAATCTACCAACTTTTATAGTTGTTTTTGCTATATCTGCTTGTATATAAGCTTGACCCAATACAGATATACCATAATCACCACTTGTACTTAACCTATATCTTGAAAATGTATCTTTACCAGCCTTAACTATTCCTGCATCACTTGCATCCATCCTGTACCAAGCTGGATTTTGAGAAGTATAACCAGCAACTGTAGCACTAATACCATTTAATGGAGCTGTTTTATAAACTAAAGAACCACCTATACCTGAAGCATAATTATTTTCTTTATTTTTCCAAGCCCAATAAAAATTATTTGTTCTAAATCTAAGATAAAACATACCATTTTCAAAAATATCAGATAATCTATCAACTGATTTTGGCACCTTAGTATATTTGATTTGCATATTATCTTTTAATACAAGTTTATCTGTTTTTAAACTTGCATACAACGAATTACTTATCAATATAGAACCTAACAATCCTAAACTAAGTCTTAATATATTCAAAAAGTCCACCTTGTTAAATTTCTATTCAACTAAGATAGTTTAACCTAAGAAAAATAAAGCTTATATTAAATATCCATATTGTTTAAATATTTGTTTGGCTTTATTAGAAAATATAAAATTATAAAATTTCTTTACATTTTTATTATCTTTTAACATAACAGCACCCTGTTTTATAGGTGTATATAACTTAATATCTACCTCTTTGTAATTTATACCATATTTATATCTTAACATTTTTTTACCAAACAAAGATGATTTGGCTACAAGACCTATATCTGTAGCTACAAGTGCATACGATATGCATCCAGATATTGACTCACTATAAACAAACTTTTTTTTAATCTTATTATAAATTTTCGCATTTTTTAAAGCCTCTACAGAAGCTTTACCATAAGGTGCAGTTTTTGGATTTGCAATAGCTATCTTTTTTATACTTTTATCTTCTAAAAGTTTTATACCTTTTGAAAAATCTATCTTTTTAGAACTAAAATAAGCCAAAGCCCCTTGAGCATAAACTTTAGGTTTATTTATAGCTATACCACTTTTGTATAAAGCTTCAGGATATGCCATATTTGCTGACATAAAAAGCCCATAAGGAGCATGATGTTTTATCTGGGTAAAAAGTTTTCCACTACCACCTAAAGTAACTTTAATCTTTATATCTGGATAAAGTTTATAAAATTCTTTTTTTATATCTTCTATAGCATAACTAACATTAGCTGATACTGCTATATTTATAGTTTTAGCATACAATATACTTGATAATAACAAATATACAAAAATTAACTTTTTCATCTACACCCTTTCCCACTCAAACTTAGCTATATTTTTTTCATTTTCATCAAAGTTGATGCCAACTAGATATATATCTTTATCTTCATTTATATACTTTTGTGCATAGTTTTTTTGTTTGATTTGAGTTAGTGCATCTTCACTACCAACTTTAAACTCTAATATATAGATAAGGTTATTTATCTTTATAGTTAAATCTATACGACCCTTATTTGTTACATCTTCCCCTATGATATCAAGTCCCAAACTTTGAAGATATACATAAACTACACTTGCATAAAAGCCCTCATAGTTTT
>JAMOQV010000066.1 GCA_027068615.1 Helicobacteraceae bacterium
AACTCTCTATCGTGTGATACACAGATAACATTACCTTTAAAGTTATGAAGAGCTTCTCCTAGTGCTACGATAGCTTCTAAGTCAAGGTGATTTGATGGTTCATCAAGAACTAAAAAGTTTCCACCTTCAAGCATAAGTTTAGAAAGCATCATACGGTGTTTTTCACCACCAGAGATAGATACAACAGATTTTTCTTGTTGTTCACCATTAAAAAGCATACGACCTAAACAGTTTCTAATCTCTGCTATATCTCTTTTAGGGTCAAATGCACGAAGCCAGTCATAAAGAGTTCCCTCGCCACTTATAGTATCTGCTGTATCTTGAGGAAAGTAACTAGGTTCGATTGTAGCTCCCCATTTTACTTCACCATCCGTTGGTTTCATCTCTTCCATAATGATTTTAAGTAAAGTTGTTTTACCAACACCATTTCCACCGATAAGTGCTACTTTTTCATCTGGTTCAAATTTTAAAGTGATGTTGTTTAAAACTTTTTTATCTCCGTAAGAGTGAGATATATTGTGAATTTCTAGTGCTTCATCACCCATAACTCTTTTTGCTTTAAATACGATAGATGGGTCTCTTCTTGAAGATGGTTTTATATCTTCAATTTGTAGTTTATCTAGTTGTTTTTGTCTTGAAGTTGCTTGTTTTGCTTTTGACGCATTTGCACTAAATCTTCTAACAAAAGCTTCTAATTGTTCTTTTTCTTTTTGTTTTTTAGCATTGTCAAGTTCAGCTTGTTTTGCCATTACATTTGCAGCGATATACCAGTCATCATAATTACCAGTAAATTCACGGATTTTTTGATAATCAACATCAAGTATATGTGTTACAACAGCATTTAAAAAGTGTCTATCGTGAGAGATAACAACCATAGTACCCTCATGTCTTTTTAGCTCATTTTCCAACCAAGAGATAGTTTGTATATCAAGGTTATTGGTAGGTTCATCAAGGAATAACACATCAGGTTTAGGAAAAAGAACTTGAGCTAGTAAAACTTTGAATTTATCTGCACTATCTAGTGAACTCATAAGGTTATAATGATCAGATGCAGGGATACCAACATTTTCAAGGATTTTACCTATGTTTACTTCATACTCATAAGTTGGGTCTTCTTCAACACAGATAACTTCAAGTTCAGCTAAACGGTTATTTACAGCATCATCTTCAAAATCACCAGTTGCATAAAGTTCCTCTTTTTCTTTTACTGCATCGTATAGTCTCTTGTTGCCATAAAGAACTGCATCCATAATAGTATAGTCTTCAAAAGCAAATTGATTTTGACCTAGAACACCAACTTTATTACCCTTAGGTATGATAACTTCACCTTCATATTCGTTGATTTGACCACTTAAGATTTTTAAAAATGTAGTTTTTCCAGCACCATTAGCACCGATAAGACCGTATCTTTTATGACGGTCAAGTTTTAGGTTTATGTCTTGAAACAATACTCTGTTTCCAAAACGCATAGTTAGATTTTGAACTGTTACCATTGAGACTCTCTTGAATATAATTTTTTGCAATTATATCCAAAAGTTGTTTAATTTTTAGCGTTTATGCTCTTTTAACATATCATTTAGTAGTGCAAATAATTTTATACTATTTTCTTCCATATTTTGAAGATTATTTATAATTGTATCTTCATTTTCCAATCTTTTATCTTCTGTGTTAATGTACACTAGATTTGCTTTGGCTTTATCGTGAACCTCTTTGTGTGGAGTGAAAGCAGCTTTATAAGCATTTGTTTCTCCAAAACGAGTTTTACCAGTACCCTCATACCATCTGCCTAATCTACACTCTGTATGTGAAGCAATAGTTTTGTTTTTGTCAGCTTCTGTTATGATGTCATAAATTGTTGATTTAAATATAACATGGTCTATTTTAGCTAAGACAACAAATACTTCATCTTGCATATTGTATATAACATCTGCGGTTTTAATTGCATCTTGATTTAGTTGGCTCATAGTATTGTTAAAATTATCTACACTAGTGCTTACTTCATTTGCAAGAGTTATCATAGTTGCTGATTTGTCCATAGTAGCACTAGATTCCTGTTTCATTGAGTTTATGCTGATAGTTATCTCGCTTGTTGCTTTTTGAGTTCTCTCTGCTAGTTTTCTAACTTCATCTGCAACAACTGCAAATCCTCGTCCATGCTCACCCGCTCTTGCAGCTTCTATAGCAGCATTTAAAGCTAAAAGATTTGTTTGTTCAGTTATATCTTTTATTAAATCCACAATAGATGTTATCTCATTTGTTTTATTATTTAGCCCCTCTATAGACACATTTGAATCATCAATATGCTCAACAAGAGTGTTTAATTTAGCAAGTATAGCTTCAACCTCTGCCATAGAATTGTTAGAAGCTTCACTTGTTTCTTGTGTATTTGTATGTACAGAATCTAGTCCAGAACTAATACTTGAGATCTCATCTTGTACCATAGATAAGCTTTTACTAATATCTCCAATATCTCTTATTTTAGAGTTAAAATTGATTACAGATTGTTTTTCATGTGCTTCTTTCATCGCTCCTATACCATCTTGTACATGACTTATCGCTTCTGCAAAATCTCCATTTAACCCATCGCTACTAAGAGTATAACTAAAATCACCTTTTGAAGCTTGTTCGACAGATGTATTGATTCTTAATGTTAACTCTTTTATAGTTGTAACTAAAATGTGTAATTGGTGTGTTATCTCGTCTAGTTCATCTCTTGTGCTATTTCTTCTATCTACTATAACATTCAAATCACCTTTTTGGGTAATATTTGTTATGATGTTGGTAAGTCTATTTAATGAGCTTTCTATATTTTTAGATATACCTCTTGCAATAGATAAAGCTACTACTAAAACAATTGTAGAGCTTATAAGTATTATTATAAGCATTGTGAGTGCAGATGAAACTTTTTTAGTTGCTAGATTTAAGGTATGGTTAGTTAAAGTATCTTCAAACTTTTTTAATTGATTTATTTTTTTAGTTATGGTTTTAAACCATACCGTTGGATCTATCCCAAAACCATCTCTTTTAGAAAAAGCAATCTTTCTATACTCTTCAACTTTTTTAAATGCTGGATGTTTTTTTAGTGCAACAAATGCTTGTTGCATTTTGGAATCTGTAGTATGGTAAAAAAGGTTTAAAAAAGCTTTTTGCTGAGATACTAAAGATGTAAATTTTGCTGCTGTTTTTGGTGTGAATTTATCTTGAGCAAATACTCCTGAGAGTACAGCTCTTTCTATCCCAGCTCTCTCTTTTGCACTTATAAATACTACAAAACTGTTAAAGCCAGTTCTTATCTCTTTATCAGTTGGTCTTTTTGAAAAACTTGAGATTGTATCTATGATGTTTTTATTTAATCCTGTATAAAATTTTACAGGTATAGATACAGGTACACTTAAAGAAAGCACTTTTTTTCTTATAGAAAATCTAGCATCTAAATCGATGTTCTTTTTAAAAAGTACAACTAATGGAGATGGATTGTTCTTTATAAACTCATTTAGTTCAGCTACTTTTATATCTGTAGATTTGTATTGATTTGGAAGTATTTTTACAAATTTTGTCCCTTTTGAGCCAATAAAACCAGCACTAGCACCTCTCTCTTTTTGAAGTTCATGAAGTACAGCACTCATCTTAATGGAAAACTCTACTAACTCCTCAGTCTCTTGAATATTTTTGTATTCATTCCAAGTTGTATATACAATTTTTGATGAAAACAGAATCACAACACTAAAAATAATACCACTTATGAGCATTAGTTTTTGTTTTATAGTCATTGATCTAAACATATTAAAACCTTTTTTTCAAGTATTTTACCTGTATTGTAGCAAAATTATTGTAAAATATTATATGCAAATAAGAGAAATTACTTTAAAAGAGTTAGATATTGTTTTTGAAAATGTAAAAGAGTTACATAAAACACTTTCATATAAAGAGTTTGAAGACCTAATCTATGATATGAGACATATAAATTATCAGATGTTTGGTGTCTTTGAAAAAGATGTACTTATAACTTATGCAGGGGTTAGTATACTAACAACTTTAAAAGATGCTAGGCATCTTAGAGTATTTGACTTTATAACTTCAAATAAGTACGATAAAAAAAAATATGATACAATTATGAAAAAGTATCTACAAGACTATGCAAAGGTTGGAATGTGCGAAAGTGTAAAATATGAAGATTAAATCATTATATATCTCTTCTCAAAAAAAGGGAGCTGGTTTACTGTTTGTTTCTCAAGGTATTATGGAGATACTTAAAAGAAATCTACATAGAGTTGCTTTTTTTAGACCTATTATATCTTCTAGTGAGTATGTAGATGGAGATATAGACTTCATTATAAAAAGGTATAATTTAGATATAAAATACGAAGATGCTTATGGATTTGATGTTCATTATGTTGAAAGTATGATAGCTTCAAATCGTGAAAATGAACTTATAAATCAACTTATCACAAAGTTTAAAAAACTAGAAAAAGAGTATGATTTTGTTTTATGTGAAGGTATCCGTCGCTCTTTTTTAAGCTCATCAATAGAATATGATTTAAATCTAAAAATAGCTCAAAATTTTTCAAGTTCATATATAAATGTTATCTGTGCAAAAGATGCATCAGTTCAAGAAATCTATGAAGATATTATTATTGAACACGAAAATATTACCCATCAAAATTGTAAACATTTTGCAAGTTTTATAAATAGAGTTGAAGAAAATATATATGATGAATTAAAATCAAAACTACAACTTTGCAAGTTTGATACATATCTTTTTAAAGAGTTAGAGGAGTTAAACCTTTTAAGTATCGAAGATATAGTGGAGAGTTTGGATGCAAATGAAGTTTTTGCATCCAAACACGACTACACTAGAGTAGTAAGACATGTAAAAGTTGGTGGACTTAGTTTAGATAACTTCTTAGAACATATACAAGAGGATGACCTTATAGTTGTCCCAGCAGATAGAAGCGATATAATCTTAGGGCTTTTTGGAGCATTGTACTCTAGTAACTATCCTAGTATATCTGGTATAGTTTTTCCTTTTGGGATGCTTCCACATAAAAATATACAAAAACTTTTAGATGGATTAGACAGTTTTAGCATCCCTATGTTTTTTGTAAATACAGATACTTACCAAACAGTTCATAACATAACAAAAATCCATTCAAGACTTAGAATAAACAGTGATAGAAAGATAGCACTAGCATTGGGGCTTTTTGAAAACAATGTAGATATAGCAAAGATTGAGAAAAAAATATCTGATGAACAAAGCGATGTTATGACACCACAAATGTTTGAGTACAAACTTTTTGATATGGCAAAATCAAACAAAAAAAGGATAGTTCTACCTGAGAGTTGTGATGAGAGGATACTAAGAGCAGCCGAGATAATTCTTCGTCGTGGAGTAGCTGAGATAATCCTACTTGGAAACAAAGATGAGATAAAACAAACATATATGAGATTAGGATTAGATTTAAGTGAAGCAACCATCGTAGATAACAAAGATAAAAAACTACTAAAAGAGTTTACTGATGAGTTTTACAATATGAGAAAACACAAAGGTTTAACTTATGAGTTAGCATCAGATGCTATGGCTCATATAAATTACTTTGGAACTATGATGGTACAACTTGGTTATGCTGATGGTATGGTTAGTGGTGCAATTCATTCAACAAGTGATACCATCCGTCCAGCATTACAAATCATAAAAACTACAAAAGGTGTAAATATAGTTTCATCTGTATTTTTTATGTGTTTAAAAACAAAAGTATTGGTTTATGGTGATTGTGCTGTCAATCAAGACCCAAATGCACATCAGTTAGCAGATATAGCTATCGCTTCAGCAAAAACAGCTCAAAGTTTTTCTATAACACCAAAAGTTGCTATGTTATCGTACTCTACTGGGGATAGTGGAAGTGGTGTGGATGTTGATAAAGTAAGGGAAGCTACAAATATAGTAAAACAAAATAATCCAAATCTTTTGATAGAGGGTCCGATTCAGTATGATGCGGCAGTAAATAAAAGTGTAGCAAAAACAAAATTGCCAGATTCAAAAGTAGCAGGTGAAGCAAATGTATTGATTTTCCCAGATTTAAATACTGGTAACAATACTTACAAAGCTGTTCAAAGATCAAGTGATGCTGTAGCAATAGGCCCAATTCTTCAGGGTTTAAACAAACCTATAAATGACTTAAGTCGTGGATGTTTAGTAGATGATATTGTAAATACTGTTGTTATAACAGCTATACAAGCTCAAAAAAGTGAATCTTAGTATGAAAATAGCAGTAATAAATTCAGGAAGTTCATCTATAAAGTTTAAACTTTTTGATATGCAAAAACAAGAAGTTATCATATCTAAACTTATAGAAGATGTTAAAGAAGATAGTTTAATCAATCTTTTAAAAGATATTGAAGATATAGATATGGTTGGTCATAGGGTTGTTCATGGGGGAGAAGAGTTTCATAGTGCAACACTAATTGATGATGAAGTTATAGATAAAATACAACAGTTAATACCACTTGCACCACTTCATAATCCAGCAAATCTAAATGGTATAAAAATAGTAAAAGAGTTATATCCAAACATACCACAGGTAGCTGTTTTTGATACAGCTTTTCATTTTAATATGCCAAAGTCAGCATATATGTATGCTTTAAACTATGATATGTATGAAAAACATAATATTAGAAGGTATGGTTTTCATGGGACTTCACACTCTTTTGTTTTACAAGAGAGCGCAAAGATATTGAAAAAAGATATAAAAGATATAAATATCATAACACTTCATTTAGGAAATGGTGCTTCAGCTTGTGCTATAAAAAATGGTGTTAGTGTAGATACTTCTATGGGATTTACACCGTTGGAAGGTTTAGTTATGGGAAGTCGTTGTGGAGATTTAGACCCAGCTATAGTTCTTTTTATGCAAAGAGAATTGGGTATGAGTGTTGATGATGTCGATAAAGAGTTAAATAAAAACTCTGGTCTTAAAGGTATATGCTCAAATAATGATGTAAGAGAGATTTTACAATCCAATGATGAAAAATCAAAACTTGCATTAGAGATGATGATAAGAAGGATACAAAAATATATAGGTTCTTATATGGTTCTTTTACAAAAAGTTGATGCTATAGTTTTTACAGGTGGAATAGGTGAAAATGCATCATATATAAGAGATAAGGTATTGGATAATGATGTTTTTAGGGATATAAAATCATTTGTTATAAAAACTGATGAAGAGTTGTCTATAGCTAGAGAATGTTTAAATCTTAATTTAGCAATCTAATATCCAAATATAGGGTAACTAAAGAGCATCAAATACTTTTGGAAGAAGTATATTTTCTATATCTATATAAGTTTTTTCAAACTCTTTAAACTCTTTGCCATCAGGGTCTATAAAACTGATATGCATCTTCTTAACAGCTTTTGAAAATGTAGGACAAGTCTCGTTTGCATTATCACAAACCGTAACAACTAGGTCAAATTTGATGTTTTGTAAAGTATCTAATTTTTTAGAGTGATATTCATCTTTCCAGATACCATTGTTTTGTAGAACTTTTTTAGCATTTGGATTTACTTTTCCACTAGGAGATATCCCACTACTATAAGCTTTTATCCCATCAAGTTTAGCATTTATAAGTGCTTCTGCTATGATGCTTCTACAACTGTTTCCCGTACATAAAATTAAAACTTTTTTATTCATTTTAGAATTATATCTTTTTAAATTTCAAAAAGAGATTATTTAATTTTGATATAATTTCTTTATGTCAAAATTTATAAACAAACTTTTTTATATATCATTTATGTTACTACTAATTTCAGTAGTATCTTTTATAGCTGTTCATTTAGCACCAAATAGTTTTTTTGGTGCTGGTGAATTAAATCCAAATATGACAGATGAGACATTGGCTCAATTAAAGTCTGTTTATGGTTTAGATAAGCCATTATTTATTCAATATCTTGATTGGATTAAAAATATTTTTTCTCTGAATTTCGGAATATCTTTTATTACTGGGAATGATGTAAGTAGTGAGATTTTCAAAAGAATTCCTATAACTATCTTTATGAATTTTGTAAGTTTAATTATAGTGTTTTTATTGTCTATTTATATGGGTATAAAGTCTGCCATAAATTATGATAAAAAGATAGATTATGTAGTTCGTCAGATATCATTAGTGTCTTTTTCCATGCCATCATTTTATTTAGCTCTTATACTTATAATATTGTTAAGTGTAAATTTTGAATTATTTCCAATATCTGGACTACATTCCATTGAAGAAAAATCAGGTATATCAAATTATTTAGATATGCTTTGGCATCTTAGTTTACCTATATTTGTTATGGTATTTGTTGGTTTGGGTAGTATGATTATGTATATACGTTCGCTTACATTAGAGATATTAAAAAGTGATTACTATTATTTTGCTGTTTCAAGAGGTTTGTCTAGTTATAAACTTCTTCGTTTTTATATAATCCCAAATCTTCTACCACCAATTATTACTCTTTTAGGTTTATCTTTACCATCTCTTATAGGTGGAAGTGTTATCTTAGAATCTATATTTGGCATAGATGGTATGGGACAACTTTTTTATAGTTCAGCTCTTAGTAGAGATTATCCTATGATAATGGGTATTTTAATGATAACATCTTTTTTAACATTACTTGGAAATATTTTATCCGATTTAATTCTTTTAAAATTAAATCCATATATAGCTAAATGATTACTTATAATAATTTTGATATAATTCTCAGCATAATGATA
>JAMOQV010000067.1 GCA_027068615.1 Helicobacteraceae bacterium
TTAGAGATATTTACAATAATATTAACATTAATATTAGTTTCTAAATATATTGAAGTTAGGACAAATATCTCTTTTGTCCTAATTATTTTACCATTGGCATATTTTGTAAACTATCTTTTTGATTTATCAATCTTAAAAGATAATTTTCAAGAGATACTTTTTTTGATGTTACCAATAATGCTTATCCCAGATATATTGGGATTATCAAGTGATGAGCTAAAGAAAAATGAGTTCAATATCTTTTTTCTTGCTGTTGTTGCTGTTGGTCTGTCTATTGTAATGGCTGTTGGTTTTACCTATTATATTGATTATTTTCACAATATGCCTTGGAGCTATCTGATACTTCTTTTTACTCCACTTATGGCAACAGATGTTGTCTCAGTAGATGCTATTTTTGCAAAATTTACACTTCCATCAAATCTAAAGATTTTAGCTGAAGGTGAAAGCCTTTTTAACGATATAACTGCTATGGTTATATTTTTCTTTATCGCTATTCCACTCTCAAATGGAGCAGATGTAACACCTGTTTCTCTTGTAGCATTAACTTTTAAAACAGTTCTTTTCTCTTCAATTTTAGGTTTTTTATTTGGTTATTTAGGGTATATCAGTTTTACAATGGCAAAAGAGAGTATAAGTGAATTTATATCTGTATATCTTATGGCAGCACTTGCATTTTTAATAGCTGACAAACTAGAACTATCTGCAATACTCTCTGTGGTTATCTCAATACTTTATTTTAAATATCTCTTTAACAAAAATGGGCATTACAAAAAAAGAAGATTTGTAGCTCATCTTTTTCATCTGGATGTTGCAAATATTGACTCTCAAAAAACTATGAGAGCTTATAAAAAAGAGTCTCAATACTTAGGTTTTTTTGCAAATGCAGTGATATTTATATCTATCGCTTCTGTTATAGATTTACAACTTTTATGGAGTTACAAAAATGAAATACTATATGTGTTTGTTATAACAACCATAATAAGATATATAGTTTTATTTATATTTACAACTTATAAAAAGCTACCTATTAGCTGGGCAAATATCTTGACTCTTGCAGGGATGAAAGGTGGATTAGCTCTTATTATGATTATATCACTTAGTGATAATTTTGCATATAAAGAGATATTTATGGCTATAATACTAGGAGTAATTATCTTATCTATTTTTTTCTATACTTTTTCTCTTATGGGGTATTTGTATTTTAGAAAGGATGAAAATGATGCTAAACAATTATAATGGAGATATAAAATGTTAAAAAGTTTAAAAAATTATATTGCGATGATATTAGTTGCCCTATTGGTTGGAGTCTCTGGATATTTTATATATATCAAGATAAATGCAAAAGAGTTACCAGAGGGTTTAGTAGCTAGTAGTGGTAGGATCGATGGGGATTTGATTTTAATCAATACAAAATATCC
>JAMOQV010000068.1 GCA_027068615.1 Helicobacteraceae bacterium
TGGTGTGATGTAAAACTAGATGGAAATATAGATGAAAATCGTATAGAAAAACTTATAACAGAAAAAACAAAAGCGATAGTTCCCATACACTTTGGTGGAAAACCTGTAGAGATAGAAAAGATTAATAACATCGCTAAAAAACATAACCTTTTAGTTATAGAAGATGCAGCTCATGCACTAGGTTCTAGCATAGATGGTAAAAAAATAGGCTCATTTTCAGATATGACAATTTTTAGTTTTCATGCTATAAAGCCTATAACTACAACTGAGGGTGGAGCAGTTTTAACAGATGATGAAGAGTTTGCAAAACAACTTAGACTTATCCGTTCAAATGGAATGCTTAAAAAACAGTTATGGAACTCAGATATGGTAAGTATGGGTTATAACTTCCGTATGAGTGAAGTTGGTGGCTCACTTGGACTTACTCAGCTAAAAAAACTTGATGGTTTTATAAAGACAAGAGAAGAGATAGCAAGATACTATGATAAAAGATTTAAAGATGAAAAACTTTTTATAACTACTAAGATAAAAGAAAATACTACAAGTTCAAGACATCTCTACCCCATCATACTAAACCCTGAGCTACAGTGTCCAAAAGAGGATATTTTTAAAGAGTTACAAGAGAGTGGTTTAGGTGTGCAAGTGCATTATAAACCCATCTATCAAAATAGTTTTTATAAAGAAAAATTTGGAAATGTATCGTTAAAAGTTGCAAATGATTTCTACCGTTCAGAGATTTCTCTGCCATGTCATCAAAAGATGAGTATGGATGATGCTAAGTTTGTAGCTGATACTTTTTTAGAAGTTGTACATAAGTATGCTTATCGTGGATGTAGTTTTTAGTTATAATTATAAAAATGGAGCTGATTATGAATAAAACAAGAGTAGATGATATGCTTATAGAGATGATAAGCCCAAAAATAAAAGAGATAGAAGAAAAGTTTAGTGCAGGAAAAGGTCTAAACCAAGAGGATATAAATACACTCCTTTTAAAATCTCAGTATAACCACATAAACCATTTAGATGATAAACTAAATGAAGTAACAGCTAGTGTTGTAGCACTTGAGGAAAAATTTGATGGTAAATTTAGAGAATTAGAAGGTAAATTTAGAGAATTAGAAGGTAAATTTATTGGTCTTGAAAATAGGTTTATTGGTCTTGAAAACAGATTTACAGCTCTTGAAAACAAATTTGAACTCCAAAACGAGAAAATAGAAGCCACAATCCAAAAAGCACTAAATAAAAATATGATGACTTTAATAGTAGTCCTTGGTGCTTTTTTAACACTCTCTAAGATTATAGATAAGTTTTAGATGAAAAAAGATGCAGTATGCATCATCCCAGCTAGGGGTGGAAGCAAAAGGATACCTAAAAAAAATATAAAAGATTTTTTTGGTAAACCTCTTATAGCTTATAG
>JAMOQV010000069.1 GCA_027068615.1 Helicobacteraceae bacterium
TTACTGTTTCATTTGGTATCTTTAGATTTAAATCCAATTCTACACTATCTATAGTTACAAGTCCTAAGTAAAACATAAGGGATTTAAAGTTATTGGTTTGTTCAAGATTTAGGGCTGAAAAATCTTGAACAAGATTTGGAACTGAAACTGTATCTCCAGCTATAAGTGTTTGAAGTGTTTTAAAGTTTCCGTTTAGTTTTTTGTTAGTATAGATGATGTTTCTAAGTTTAGAGTAATCACTTCTTACATTTATATCTATCATCTCTTTTGGGAGTTTATTGTTTTTTTGATATTTGTTTATAAAGTAAAGTATCATATCTGTGTTGTAAACTCTTTGCTCGGTATCTTCACTAAAGTTATAGTTGTTATACCACTCTTTTAATATCTCTTTATCAACATCTAGTTTATAGTAGTTTAGTATCTCATCTAATTCATCTTCATTAAACCCTATCATATCGTTTAAGTCTGCATCAAGAGATATATTGCTTCCTATGTTAAACCCACTTGTTACATCAAACATAGTCATAGGTGTTACACCTGTTATAAACATCCTCTTTAGTGGGGAATTTTCCATATCTGTTGCTGTTTTTAGTACTGTAAAGAACTGTTTAAATGATGCTGTTTTTTCACTTACTAGACCTAAATATTCTGTTTTTTCTCTCAAAAGTAGTTTATTTGCGAAGTTATCGTACTCATCTATAAGTATCATTAGTTCTAGTTTATTTTCTTCTGCATAAGTAAAAATATTATTAAATAAAATTATTGGGTTATCATCTTTTTCAATGACTAACTTATACTTTTTAATAAAAGAGTTCATTTTTAAGATAAGATACTGTCTAAAACTCTCTTCAACATCATTAACATCAACTCCACTAAAGTTAAATCTCATTATAAGATACTTATTAGCAAGTTTAGTAGGATGTTTACCTATGTAAGTATCTCCATAAAGCATCTTAAAGTCATCTTTATAATGTTTATCATAATAGTAATGAAGCATAGCTATAAAAAGAGATTTACCAAATCTTCTAGGTCTTAAAAAAACAAGATAACTTTCGTTAAGATTTTCAAGTTTCTCTATAAACTTTGTTTTATCTACATAGTAAAATTTTTCTTCTTTAATTCTTTTATAGTCTGCTTGTCCGTAAGGTATCTTTTTCATAGTGTTTGCCTAAAGTAAAGTTGTAAGATATTGTATCTAAAAGAAGATGATGGGTTTATGATATTGAGAAACTATCTATCTGATGCTAAACACTCTCATAAGAGAGTGTTTAATCAATATGATAGTGAAAACGATACAACATCTGTTAATTAAGTCTAATTTCATAGATGTCCTTATTTTTTTTGAATAATATCTAAAATATTTTGTTAAGTAAATAAAAAATACTTTTTGTGAATCTTTTAAGATAGTTAATGTAC
>JAMOQV010000070.1 GCA_027068615.1 Helicobacteraceae bacterium
TTTTACTAAACATACAGGAACACATCTTTTGATTTGTAAGCTAAAACATCAATTATCAAACAAAAAGAGAAGGAATCTAATAATGGCTGTAAAAAATCCATGGAAGCGTATTTATCTTCCTTACGTAGCTATGGCAAAAAGAATAGATGCATCTTTCAAGAATATTAAATCAAAAGATGATGCTAAAAAACTTTTACAAGTTGCCAAAACAGAAACAAGAGCATTTAGAGGAATTAGTAGGTTAACATACGATCTTGCTTACAAAAACTATACATTTGCATACAACTTTGTTGAAAAGTATATCAAATTACAAGGAAAAATGAAATCTTTACAACAGTATCTTCCAAAGTCCGGAGTAAAATTAGAAGATGCTTTACAAGATGTACATATACGAATTTATAGATTTGTGAAAACTATCAAATTCTACATGATTAGATTTGTTTTATCCCACAAGCAAGTTTTAAGACTAGCTGCGTTCCAAGATGCTAATATAACTCTTGCTCAACAAATGGGCAAAGCTAGCAAATATCCTATTTACGAATTCCACAAAAAAATTAAACAAGAATTATTAGCAAGTAGAAATGAATTTCTTAAAGTATTCAATGAGATAAAAAACTATGCAACTTCTTTGAAAAAAGAAGTGTTGAATGAGTTAAACAAAATTAAACAAATGAAACATATGCAAAAGGAAGATATTGAGTTTTTAGAAGAAGGAGTATTTTCGGCTATCAAAAACTTATTCAACAGATTTTTCAATTTTGCAAAGAAGATTATTCAAAAACTTGTAATCTTTATCTTGGAAAGAGTTTATAGAGCAGTACAAATATTTATGCCACTTTTCTCTAAAATTGCTGAAATGCAATCTAAAATTGAATCTAGAGTTAGAAGTTTTTGGTTAGGTTGGTTAGAAAAACAAAGACCAGATTTAGCAGTTGTAGCTGATGTTATTGCTTCTTTTACTGGTGGTTGGTTAAGTTTAAGTATGTCTGTATTCGCATTTGCTGTAGGTGGTGTAGCTCCAGCTTTAGGTTTAATTGGTGCTAAAAGAATTATAGATACTTTGAAAATAGCTAGAATGGAATTTGAAAAAGCTAGACAAAAAGTAATGGCTACTAAGATTGTTAGAATCGGTCATCAAGTTTATAAATACAGTGGTAAATTCATGGAATTAGAGGAATATGAAAAAATAATCACTGATATGCTGGATACTATAATTGACTTGACAGATGAATTAACTTCCATGTTTGATGAATTAGAAGAAGAGTAGGATTCGTTGAGAATCCTACTCTTCCATCATTACACTTTCTATCAAGTCAAAACATCTGTTAATCCATCCATTCTTAAACTTATCAAGATGGTTGAGATGTGAATAGTATTTAACTCTTTCTCGTATAAGTCTTAATGCTAATTTACTGGGGTCTATCATTTTTGCATATTTCAAAGTTTTTGGTCCAATGATGCCATCAACTACAAGTCTATAACCAAAGGAATTGATAGCTTCTTGTAAAAGTTTACTTGCTCTTTTGATTCCTAAATTTACTCCAGTATCAAACAAAACAATGTTTAAAGGCCAATCAAGTTTATGGCATTTCAAAGGTATCCAGTAATGTTTAAAATAGATTTCTTTTGCATCATCTTCAGTTAAGTTTTTTATGTCTAAGTCAGGAAATGCACGTTTGGATAGACCAAATTTAGTTTCGCCACC
>JAMOQV010000071.1 GCA_027068615.1 Helicobacteraceae bacterium
AAAGCCTTATTGCTAAGGTGTCCAAACTGTGAAAAAGAGATGCCAACAAGTGCATCACAAACTTTTTCATCATCTACTATCTTACTTAGTTGCTCTTTTGACTTTGCATCATCTTTTTGAGTTGTTAGTATAGTAGCTATGGCATCTAACATCTCAACATCATCTTTTATATCTACCCAGTAAGATTTACTTACATCTTGAACAGTTTTTTGTAGCTTTTGATATGCTGTAAAATCTAAAAACTTTACCTTTTCAGGGTCTTTAATCTTTTTTGCTTTATGGTCATAGTAAACTAAACCTTTTATATGCATCTCTTTGTACTGTGGAAATAGTTTTTTAAAAGATTTGTAAGTGAAATTTTTTGTAGTTTTTGCTTTTTCAACTATGGTTTTTATCTGCTCAAATATAAGGGGCATCTCATAACCATGCTCATCTGTAATTCGCAGATTTTTAAGTTTTTGTAATGCTCGAAAATACTCAAAACTATATGAACTTTTAGAAGCTCTTTTTTCATTTACTTCAAATGGACAATCTGCTACCATATCTTCAACAGATTTTAAAGCTCTTTGAGAAAATGCTATATCTTTATAAGTTTGTAAAAGTTTATCATTTACTAAATCACTTCCAAACTCTTTTTGTTTAGCAAATATGATATTTATCTCATCTATAAGCATACTTCTTGCTACTGAGTTTTCATAGTTTAGTTTACCATTTGCATCTTTTCCATTTCGTTTTTTATCTTTTGTAGATATATACTCTCCTATAGTTAAATACTCTTTAGTTTCTAAAATAGCTTTATTTTGAGTGATGCCAGATAAAACTGCTTTACCTTCACTATCTGCTGGTTCTTCACTCTTACGATTTGAATGATAACCCCTATGTTTTGCAAGATGTATCATAACTCTTGACAACTCTTTAGCATCAAGCTTTCTGTAAAGTGCTTCTCTCCTTAACTCCCAAACATCTTTTTGATGTTTATTTCCTATAAAGAGATTATTTAGTTCATCTTGAGTTATGATTTTGTTTTGAACTAAAAGCCTTTTTATCGCTTTTAGTTTTTGAGATTTTCTTTTTGTAGTTCTTCTAGCACCTCTAGCTTCTCGCCGTGGAAGTGCTAAAGATTTACCATCTTTAGGATGTTCTGCAATAGTAAAGATTCTTACCCCACTATCTATTATCTTGTTATTTATTGTATTTTCATCATCAACATTTACTAAAGCCCAACCTATAGAGGTTATACCCAAATCCAAACCTAAAATAATTTTCGACATTTTATTTCCTTTTAATGAAAACAATTATATCATAACGATATTAGTTTATCCGAGTGAGAAACGAGTAGGCTATAATAAACAGGTTTTATAGTTCCTGTGCAAGGCTCTGAACATTGTTCATC
>JAMOQV010000072.1 GCA_027068615.1 Helicobacteraceae bacterium
GAAGAAGATTTAAGTTTAGATATAGAAGATGAAAAAGAAGAATCTTTAGAAAGTTCAGATGAACTAGAAGATGAAAAAGATATAGAAGATGAGCTAGATGCATTGAATGATGAATTGTCATTAGATGAAGATAGTGATGACGAAGATAATCATATAGAAGAAGATTTGAGTTTAGACATACAAGAGGATGAACAAGAAGAAAGCTTGGAAGATTCTGATGATATGGAAGATGATTTTAGCTTAGATATGGATAATGAATTAGAATCTAATGATAAAGAAATTTCTGATGAATCAGAAGATGAAGATAATCTAGAGATTGAAGAAGGTACTTTAGAGTTAGAAGATGAATTAGGGTTAGAAGCAGAAGAAGATTTAGAAGAAGATGATTTAGAAAGTAAGATAGAAAATGCTGTTTCTCAACTTAGTGAAGATGAATTATCAAAAGAGGTAACTGAAGCTGGTATAAATCTAAGTGATTTGGACTCTTTAACAAGTAAAGATATAAAACTTGCAGTTGGTGAAGAGGTTGAAGAGGAAGAAGAGGAAGAAGAAAAAGTAGAAGCTGAACCAGAATCAGAAGCTGAAGAGGAAGAGAAAGAGGAAAAATCTGTAGATGAGATAGATAATTCTCAAGATGAAGAAACAGAAGTTCAAGAGACTACAAACAATAAAGGTGTAGAAGCTTTAAAAACTCTTTTAACAGCACTTAGTGATAAAGATGTTGTAGCTTCATTAGATGGTATGAAGATAAGTATAAATATAACTTTAGGCGATAACTAATGTATAAAAACAATGGTGTAGTTTTAGTTCTTTCAGGTCCTAGTGGTGCAGGTAAAAGTTCTCTTATAAAAGAGATAGCAGATGATATAGGGGAGTATTATTTTTCTATATCTACAACTACTAGAAAGCCTAGAGATGGTGAAGTTGATGGTGTTGATTACTACTTTGTAAGTGAAGAAGAGTTTAAAAAAGATATAAAAGATGAGTATTTCTTAGAGTATGCTTTAGTTCATGGAAATTATTATGGAACATCAATCAAACCTGTAAAAGAGGCTTTAAGCAAGGGTAAACTAGTTATCTTTGATATTGATGTTCAGGGAAATACTGCTATAACCAATAGACTTGGAGATATAACAACTTCTGTATTTATAACACCTCCTACACTATCTGAGTTAAGAAAAAGATTACAAAATCGTTCTACTGATACTAAAGAAGTTATAGAAAGAAGGCTAGTTATGGCAAAAATGGAGATTCAAAGAATTTCTGAATATGATTTTATCGTAGTAAATGATGACTTAAAAGTAGCTGCTGAAGTTTTAAAACAAATTGCAAAAACAGCGAGACTTAAAGTTCCTATAAACAAGATAAATGATTTTGTGCATAAGTGGGAAGATAAAGAATAAAAACTTGTATTAAAATATCTTAATAAGAGTATTTACAGCATTTTATAGATATACTCACACAATAATTTAATTTTAAAGGAAATAATATGGGAATGCCTAGTGGACAAGAATTACTGATAATTTTAGCAATAGTTGTACTTTTATTTGGTGCTAAAAAGATACCTGAACTTGCAAAAGGTCTTGGAAAAGGGATTAAAAACTTTAAAGCTGAGATGAAAGATACTGAAACAGAAGTAGCATCTTCTGACGCACCTAAAAAAGTAGAAGGTAGTGAAGAGAGTATTACAACTACTAAAACTACAACACAAGCTTAAGCCTTGAAACAACGAGTATCGACGCTATTAT
This sequence comes from Helicobacteraceae bacterium, assembly GCA_027068615.1. Lineage (GTDB taxonomy): Bacteria > Campylobacterota > Campylobacteria > Campylobacterales > Sulfurimonadaceae > Sulfurimonas. Next base: position 1,749 of record JAMOQV010000072.1, read on the forward strand.
GCGAAAAACTTGGTCGTGAAGTTGTTTTAGAGAAGCCACGAGATCGCTCTTTTGGTCACTTTGCTACTCCTATAGCTTTCTCTTTGGCTAAAGAGCTTAGAAAATCTCCTATGATTATAGCTGAAGAGTTAGCATCATCGTTCAATGAATCAGATATATTTTCTAGTGTTGAATCTGTAAAGGGTTATCTAAACTTTCGTTTAAGTGAGAGCTTTTTAAGTGAGTATGCTGATTGGGCTTTACAAAATCAAGATAAATTTGCAAAACAGGAAAAAAATGAGAAAATCCTTTTAGAGTTTGTTAGTGCAAATCCAACAGGACCACTACATATTGGTCATGCTAGGGGTGCTGTTTATGGAGATACACTTTATAAACTAGCAAAGCATCTAGGTTACGATATAACAGCTGAATACTATGTAAATGATGCTGGTAATCAGATAGACTTACTTGGTCTTTCTATTCAACTTTATGGACAAGAAAACATCTTAAAACAAGATGTTGAGTATCCTGAGAGTTACTACCGTGGTGAGTATCTTGAAGAGTTAGCTAATGATGCAGTTGAGAAGTTTGGTAAAGAGATATTAACAGATACAACTCGTCAAAAAGAGTTAGCAATGTGGGCTAAAGATAAAGTGATGCAAATCATAGTAAAATCTTTAGCAGATATGAATATCAACTTTGACAGTTTTGTAAATGAGTCTTCACTCTATGCTGAATGGGATAGAGTTATGGCTAAAATGGGTGATGGTGTTTATGAAAAAGATGGCAAAATCTGGATAGCTTCTGAGAAAAAAGGTGATGAAAAAGATAGAGTGGTTGTTCGTGAAGATGGAAGACCAACTTATCTCGCTGGTGATATAGTTTACCATAACCAAAAGTTTGAAAGAGGGTATGATCACTACATAAACATCTGGGGTGCTGACCATCATGGTTATATACCTCGTGTAAAAGCAGCTGTTGAATTTTTAGGATATGATAGTTCTAAACTAGAAACACTTTTAGCTCAAATGGTATCTTTACTAAAAGATGGTGAACCATACAAGATGAGTAAAAGAGCTGGTAATGTTATACTGATGAGTGATATAGTAGAAGAGATAGGCTCAGATGCACTAAGGTTTATATTTGCTTCTAAAAAGAGTGATACAGCTTTAGAGTTTGATTTAGCAGAGTTTAAAAAACAAGATAGCTCAAACCCTATATTTTATATACAATATGCTCATGCTAGAATACATACACTTCTTAAGAAAAGTGAGTTATCTCAAGATGAGATAATGTCAAGTTCTTTAAAAGGGTTAAATGAAAGTGCAGATTCATTACTTTTTGATGCACTTTTATTGCCAGAAGTTGTAGAGGATGCTTTTAACTCTCGTCAAGTTCAAAAGCTACCTGATTATCTAAAAGCACTTTCAGCATCTTTACATAAGTTCTATTATGATTATAAAATCATAGGAACAGAAGATGAAGCTAAACTTTTAAAACTTTTTACACTTGTTGCATTAAGTATAAAAGTTGGTCTTTCACTTATGGGCATAGAAGCAAAAGAGTATATGTCAAAAGAGGAAGATTAAGAAACTGTTTAATAACCATTTATAATTAAGATTTATACTTTTGATAATCAAGAGGATATAGATAGTTTTATATCCTCTTAATTTTAATTTAAAAGGATATCTTATGAGAACAAAACTTACACTTTCTCTTATCACTACTGCATTATTATTTGGAACAACTACACTTTTAGCAAATACTTCAGATAAAAACATAACTTCAAACGAAACATATATGAAAGATGTTAAGGATGGAAAATTTAAAAAAGAGGTTTCTAAAAAAGAGACTTTAAGATTGAATGATGTTGTAAAAAATACAGTTAAAGAGCATAATGATTTACTTAAGAAACCATCAAAAGAGTTTATAAGTGGTCTTAACAATACTGTTAAGGTTTTAGGTTTAATCAAGTCAAATAAAATTGAAGAAGCTAAAAAAGTTATAGCACAGGCTGAAAAAGATTTTACTACAGCTTTTAAGAAAGAACCAAAACTAGGTCTTATTCCTATTCGTGAAAATACAGATGTAATCTCATTTAATGGTTCTGCAAAACTTATAGAAGATATAAAAGAATCAGCTGAAGATTTATTAAAACATAACGATACTCAGTTAGCTATAGATATGTTAGCTCCATTACAAGATGAAGTTATTATAAATATTCAGTATGTTCCAGCTTATTTGTATCCAAAAGCTATAAAAGATGCTTCAAAGGCATTAGAAGATGGTAAAAAAGAGTTGGCTTTTGCTACTATAGTAACGGTATTAGAAGCTACTCAGTTAGATACTATTATCGTTCCAATACCTCTTTTAACAGCACAAAGTATGGTACTTGAAGCTTCAAAACTTGAAAAATCTCACAAAAAAGAGGCTTTAAAACTTTTGCAAACAGCACAAGAGGAGTTACAAAAAGCTGTATTACTTGGTTATACAAAAGAGTATAAATCTGATTATAAAAGTATAGATAAAGCTATAGATGAACTAGAAACAGAGATAAAAGGTAAAAATGTAGTTGTAAAACTTTATGAAGACCTTTTGAAAAAGTTTAAAGATTTAACTGATAAGCAAAAATAAAGTATAAAAGATGATGAATTTATCATCATCTTTTATTTATTCTCAATAAAATTATAATTTATTTATTCAATTTAAGAAACTTATTAGTCTAATTTATGTTAATATTACTCAGTGATGAAATTTAATTATGGAAAAATTTATGAATATTAAAATAAGAAAAGCAGAAGCTAAAGATGCACCTTTTTTAGCAGAGATGATTTTACAGAGTACGAGAGCTGGTAAAAAAGGTGGTATTTTTGATATGATTTTTGAAACAAATGATGATGCTGAGATTTTAAAAAAATTGGAAGCTTTAACTTGCACAGAGGCAAAGAATCATTGTCATTTTAACAATTTTTTGATAGCTGAATTAGATGAACAAAGTGTTGGTACTCTTTGTAGTTATGAACCTAGAATAGCTACACATAAAACTTTTAGAGATGCTCTTTATGAGATAGGTTGTTCAGAGAGTGTTAATGAAAGTTTAAAAATTATATATGATTGTGATTTTGAACTAAATAACAGAACATTAATGTTTGATTTTATGGAAGAGAAAAAAGGTTTTATAGATGTTGGTGTATTAAAAGCTTTGATGCAAAAGTCTCTTTTAACAGCAAGATTAAAAGGGTATAGAATAGCTCAAACTATAGTAGAGATAGGTTCTATGGATAATATACTATTTTATAAGAAATTAGGATTTCATAAAGTAAAAGAGATGGAATGTGAATCTTATAAAGAGCATTTTGGAAGGGCTGGTTTGGTTCTGTTAGCAACTGAATTTTAATGAAACATATAGTATTTAATTATCAAGATAAATTAAAAATATTTGAGGCTTTAAAAGAGTATAGAAGTGGTTCTTATAAATCTTGTTTACTTCAGTATAATGTCT
>JAMOQV010000073.1 GCA_027068615.1 Helicobacteraceae bacterium
ATTTTGGTATGGTAGCATTCTAAAACTTTAGTCCCTCTTACTTAAAAAGCTTTAGAAAAAGCTTTTTAGTATATTTCCAACATCTCCACCTAGTTTATCGCCAAATTTTTTCTCTATCTCTTTTGCTATAGCTTTTTTTGCTTTTGCTTTTACAAGCTCGCTAGCATCTACTTTTACTTTTGGTTTTGTGGTATCTCCTGATAACTTAACTATAATCTCATTGCCATTAGCATCTATGTTTATAGTAGATTTTATCTGGTTTGTTTTTGTATTTAGTTTTGTATTTTGTGTTTTTATAGATGATGTTCTACTTTGTAAATCTAAAGAAGCAATTATATGTTCTTTGTTTATATCTGCTTTTACATCACCTTTAAAACCTTCTCTATACATATTGATTTTAGCATACTCTTTTGCTAGATCAAATGCTATATTTTGAGTAAATTTACCATTGTTTAATTTACCATTCATATGACCTTTATTTTTAGCTAAATCATAATTAACTTTTGCATCTAATGAAGCTGAAAAAATTTCAGGATATATAAGTTTATGTAAAAGCTCTATAGTTTTAATATCTTTTAAGTCTATGTTTATATTGTCATTATGTAGTTTTGCTTCAAGTTTACCACCAACAATATCACTATATGCAATAAAATCCAAATCTTTTGCTTTTTTTAGTTCCCCATCTATCTTTATACCACCTAGTATATGTTTTTCAGTTACAAAAAACAGTTTTTCAAGTTTAGCAATATTTAGAGAATAATCACTTTTTAAAGATATGTCATCTAGGTTGAAGTGTGCTTTTTTTACATATAAATCAGCTAAAGTTGAGTTAAATGTGATTTTTGAATTTATCATATTTTTATCTAGTTTAGTTGATATTTTTGCTTTGAAAAGTGTTTTTGGCATCTTATGTTTAAACTTATACTCTTTAGTTATAAACTTGGTATCAACTTTACCTTGTTTTATATTTGTTAGTATATTTCCAGCTAGTTGTCCCATTTTTGCATCTGATATATCTATATTTACATCAACCAAAGCATCTGCATAATGGGGTTGTTTTACCATATATAAAAGTTTTTGTACTTTTAAGTTTTGTATTTTTGCTGTTATACTTTTTGATTGAAACTCTTTTAAAATAGTTTTAAATGATGTTTTTGATGAAGCTATGTCTGTATATCCTAAGATAACCATATTTTCTTTTGTACCTTTAACTGTACCATTTAGTTTTAATGCACCACGGATATCTGCACTAGTTATAGGTTTAAGAACTGCTAACTCTTTTACATCAAGATTATATTTTATATCTGTTTGTAATGGTTGAGGTATAACTCTACCTAAAGAGTTGAAATTTGCAAGGTTTGATTTTAGTTTGTACTTATAATCTATATTTTTACCTGATAATTTTGCATAAAGATTCATGGCAAAAGCTGTTTTTGGTATAGTTATATTGAAGTCATCTTTCATCACTTGTGTATTTAATCTACCATCTTTAGTTATAACTTTTATATCTCCATCCAATTTATTTGGGTCTATATTTTTAAAGTTTATATCTACATTTAATTTAGCTTGAGCATACTTTTTTTGTCCACTTATATATAGTAGTTGTGCTAAATCTGCTTTTTTTACTTTAGCTATGATTGAGGTTGGATTAAAATCAGTTAGTTCTATATGATAAGATGTATTACTAGAAGCTACATTACTAATACCATCAACTGTTATAAATTTAGTATCTCCATTTATACGACCAGTTGTATGAAAAACACCCCTTATATCTTTAGAATTTGTAAGTGGTTGTAGATTTTCTAGTTTATCTAGTCTAAGTTTATAAGCAACATTAAACTTTTTACTAAATATAGAGTAATTACCACTTATATATATAGTATTTCTACTATCTAAATCTAGTATGATGTTAAAATTATCACTGCTTAATGAAAATTCACTTAATTTAGCATCTAGTTTTGTTACTTTTTGTAACTCATTTTCTACTATTGGTTTTACCAATGAATTACCAAACCCTGTAAAGGCTAAAACATATATACTTATAACCAAAGTGAGTATTAACCCACTTATCCACCCTAAAAACTTCATATATCGCTCCTAAATATTTAATATAGATTATACAAAAATTATTATTTACATAAAGTTGATACAAATAGACTAAAGTTAATTAAGCAAAAATATTTAATTACTACTTGACATTGTTACACTCAATCTGTATAATAACGGTAACTTTTTAAAAAAAGGAGTGATTTTAACTATTATGAATGAAAACAAAATAGATAAAGATATAAATGAAGAACAACAAAATGAGGAAAATAACTCTGAAGTAACAGCAGAAGATGCAAAAGCAGATGCTGAAGCTGTTGAAAATGAGTTTGATTTGCTTCAAAATGAACTATCTGAACTAAAAGATAAGTATGCTCGTGTTCATGCTGATTTTGATAATATCAAAAAAAGATTAGAAAGAGAAAAATATACAGCAGTTGAGTATGCAAATGAAAAGTTTGCTAAAGATATGATTCCTGTGTTAGATGCACTTGATGGTGCTATGAAGTCTATTCAAGAGGGAGCTGATAAAGCAGAACTTTTTGATAAACTAAAAGAGGGGATTGAATTAACACATAAGCAATTTTTAACTCAACTTGAAAAGCATGGTGTAACAAAAGTTTCACATGAAGAACCATATGATCCAAATATCCATAATGCTGTTCAAAGTGTAGATAGTGAAGATGTTGAAAGTGGACAAATTGTTCAAACTTTCCAAACAGGATACAAATACAAAAGTCGCCCACTTCGTGAAGCGATGGTAGTTGTAGCTAATTAGTCTTAACGATAATTTAAACAGGTGCTACTTAGGTGGCAGAACTTATTTTTAAAATGGTGTATAATTTCTCCGTTTTAAAAATTAATAAATATAAAAAATATCTAATGCGAAAGCATCAAGCTTTAGTGCCTTAGTGGCCAGCGAAGTAAAAGGGACTTATTCCTTTTATAGATAAATGAAGGATTTCCTTCATTTCATTTTTTATGAAATAAAATAAAATTAAGGATATAATATGAGCAAAGTAATAGGTATAGATTTAGGAACAACAAATTCATGTGTAGCAGTTTATGAAGGTGGTGAAGCGAAAATCATCCCAAATGCAGAGGGTAAAAATACAACTCCATCAGTTGTAGCATTTACAGATAAAGGTGAAACTTTAGTTGGTGATCCAGCAAAAAGACAAGCTATAACAAACCCTGAAAAAACAATCTCTTCTATCAAAAGAATTATGGGTCTTATGATGAATGAGGAAAATGCTAAAGCAGCACACGATAAAGTAACTTACAAAATCGTAGATAAAGATGGTGCAGCTTGTGTTGATGTAGCTGGTACAATTTACACTCCACAAGAGATTTCAGCTAAAATTCTTAGCAAACTAAAAGAAGATGCTGAAGCTTACTTAGGTGAAAAAGTAACTGATGCTGTTATTACAGTTCCAGCATACTTTAACGATAGTCAAAGAAAAGCAACAAAAGATGCTGGTACTATTGCAGGTCTTAATGTACTAAGAATTATCAATGAGCCAACAGCATCTGCACTAGCTTATGGTCTTGATAGTAAAAGTGAAGAGAATGTACTTGTTTATGACCTTGGTGGTGGTACATTTGATGTTACAACTCTTGAAATTTCTGATGGAACATTTGAAGTTCTTTCAACTGATGGTAATGCATTTTTAGGTGGTGATGACTTTGATAACAAAATCGTAGATATGTTAAATGATGAGTTTAAAGCATCTCACGGTATTGAGCTTAAAAACGATAAAATGGCTCTTCAAAGATTAAAAGATGCAGCTGAAAATGCTAAAAAAGAGTTAAGTTCAGCTCAAGAAACTGAGATTAACTTACCATTTATAACTATGACAGAAGCTGGACCACAACACTTAGTTGTAAAACTTACTCGTGCTAAATTTGAGGGTATGATTTCTGGTCTTATTGATGAGACTATTGACCATATCAAAACAGCTATGAATGAAGCTGATTTAGATAATAATGATATCAAAGAGATTATTATGGTTGGTGGTTCTACTCGTGTTCCAGCAGCTCAGGAAGCAGTTTCTAAATTCTTTGGTGGAAAAGATTTAAATAAAGGTGTAAACCCTGATGAAGTTGTTGCAGCTGGTGCAGCTATTCAAGGTGGTGTTTTAAGAGGAGATGTTAAAGATGTTCTTTTACTTGATGTTACTCCACTTTCATTAGGTATTGAGACTTTAGGTGGTGTTGCTACTAAAATCATTGAAAAAGGTACAACTATACCAGTTAAAAAATCTCAAATTTTCTCAACAGCAGAAGATAACCAACCAGCTGTTAGTATCTCAGTTGTTCAAGGTGAGAGAGAGTTTGCTAAAGATAATAAATCTTTAGGTCTATTTGAGTTAAGTGATATCCCACCAGCTCCAAGAGGTGTACCTCAAATTGAAGTAACTTTTGATATCGATGCAAATGGTATCTTAACTGTTAGTGCTATGGATAAAGGTACAGGTAAAGAGCAAAAAATCACTATCTCTGGTTCATCAGGACTAAGTGAAGAAGAGATTAATAAAATGGTTCAAGATGCAGAGGAAAACAAAGCAAAAGATGCTGAAAGAAAAGCTCTTGTTGATTTAAGAAATCAAGCAGATGCACTTGTTATTCAAGTTGAAAAAACTGTATCTGATATGGGTGATAAAATCGATGCAGAAGAAAAAGCTAAAATTGAAACAGCTATAAATGATTTAAAAGATACTCTAAAAGATGAAAACTCTACAAAAGAGCAAATCGAAGAGAAAGTAAAAACTCTTACAGAAGCTTCTCATAAAGTAACTGAAGAGATGTATAAGCAACAAGCTGGTGGTGAGCAACCACAAGGTCAAGCTGATACTAAAAAGAAAAAAGATGACGATGATGTTATCGACGCTGAGATAGAGTAAGTTTTACTCTATCTTTTTAAAAACCTCACATACATTTGTTTGTATGTGAGGTTTTTTTTGCTTTTTTTTAGTTACTTAGTTAGATTTGTATCAACCATATTTGAATAAACTTTCATTGTGAAAGATGAACTGATAAGGTCATCTTCTTTTTTAAATCTTATTGGAAAATTTACACTTATAATCCATTCTGTTTTATTTATAGCATCTAAAAAATTATAAAAAGTTTTAGGAGAGTTTATTTTTGATGTAGCTTTTACAGAATAAACACTAAATCCATCTTGCTCACCCTCTTTAGGTTCTTTTAAAATTTCTAGTTCAGAAAAATAACCATCGTGCAATTTTTTAAATCTTTTTGGATCAAAACTGTTTGCAAAAGCTGATATAATGTTTTTGTTTTCACTTCTTAGTGATTTTAATGTTGTTTTTGTCTTATCGTTGTATTTTTGTTCCTCTTTTAACTCTTTTTCTTCCTTTTTTATCTGTACTCTTTCTTTTCTATACTGCTTTCCGTGTGGAATAAGAACAAAAAAAGAAAAAATAAGAACAAACAACAGAAGCAGAAAAGATAATATTAAAAGATATAAATTCTGTCTTGAAATTTCCATTTTCATAATTAATCATCCTCTTTTAGAGTTGTTTCATCTTCATCTATATAGTTTTTTGATACGAAGTATAACCAACCATTTTCTGCAGGATAAAAACTACTATAAGTATTGTGAAATATAGATCTTAGAGGTGCTTGAAGCATAAAGTTATATACATCTTTATTTGGAGTTATTCCATAAAGTATAAGTCCATTTTCTAGTAGTTTTGCTTCTGATAGTGTTATTCTTTCTGGAACTAAATCAAACATATTTGCTATAGAATCTTTTAACACTGTATTTTGTGTAAAAATCTTTTTTGATACAGAGATTTGTTTTTCTATAAATTTTATATCCTCATTCATTTTATGTAAACTAATATTCAAATCACGTTTTGTATTTTGTATCTCTAGATGTTCCTGTTTGAAAGAGTAACTTTTAAAAACTAGAAACATATAAGTTAGTAAAAGCATAATTATAGTTATAAAGAAAAATATAAAAAGTAGTTTTAATTCACTTGTAACAAAGCTCTTTTTTCTTGGTTTTATATAACTATATGTCATTTTAACTCCGATTGTGCTAGTTCAGATATCTCTACACCTAGATTTATTTGTCTTACATATACATTTAAAAACATCTCTTCTTCTAGGTAGTTTTTCAAATCACCATTTATACCTATGCTATCTGCGATATATATATTTTCTACAAATTTACTGTTGTATTTTTCATCTTCATAAAATGTTTTTATTGAAGCTTGTATTAGGCTAAACATCTGAAAATCTTCATCAAATAATTCCCCACTTTCAGACATTGTATTTTTATGAGATGATTGATTTAGAGATGTGCTTTCCTCTTCTAAATCCTCTTCGATATCAGTAAATTCATCTATCTCTTCTATAGAATCTAAATCTTCAATATCTCCAAAAACATCTAAATCATCATCAATATCTATACTATCTAAATCAATACTATCTTCAGATACATCTTCTAAAGTTATCTCATCAGAATCATCTGAGTCTATACTAAATTCATCTGTTGTTTCAAATTCATCTTTTAGACATATGTATTGTGCATACAATAATTCTGAAGTATCAAATATGCTAAGTGATATAGAATCTTTTTGTATCAATACAAATATAGCTAAATGTGATTCTATCTTATCTTTAAAAAAATTAGCAAGAATTATAAATGGTGAAAAAACAAAGTCTAGACCAAGGTCACTAAAATCATTTTCTATCTCATCTAAGTCAAATTTAGATGTATAATATGACCATTTGTTATTGTAGCAACCATATTTACATAATGCTTTATCGTAGAATTTACTTATCTCGATATGTTCACATGTTGGTGCTGCACCTTGAGATGTTGAAGAGTCTAAAAACGATATATAAAAGTAAGGTGTATCTTTTGTGAAAAAGTTTATATACTTTTTCATCTCATCGTTTATAGTATCGGTATCAAATACTTTTTCTTCAGATTCAACTAAACCTTTTGTGTTTTTTCTTTCTATATATACAATAAGCTCTTTATCTCCTGCATGTATATTTATAAATATAGTATGATATAAAAATTTACCTATTTTTTCTAACATTTTTATTTTACTCCACAAAGTGGATGTGCTTTATTATAGTTTTGTTGTTTCAATGCACTACCTAATTTTGTATATATTTGTGTTGTTGCCATTGATGAATGACCCAACAGTTCACTAACATCAGCAATAGGAGCAGATTCATTTAATAATGAAGTTGCATAAGAGTGTCTAAGCTGATGAGGTGTAACTTTTATACCTATACGTTTAAATACTTTAGTTACTTTGTATCTTAAGATATTTTCGCTTAATTTTTCATCATTCTTTTCAAAAAGGTATTTTTTTACATTGTGAGTGGATAAATATTCATCCAATAACTTTTTTGTTGATTCTATAAGTGGTATATCCCTTTGTTTATTACCTTTTCCTATAACTCTAATCCATTCGTTTGATATATCTTCAATTTTTAAATTTAACAGTTCTGAAATCCTTAGCCCAAGAGTATAAAATAAAATTACAATAAGTCTTTCATCACTATCTGCATACTTTAATGCTTCTATAATATTTTTATGAGATATTGGTTTTGGTAATGTTTTTGCTACTTTTATAGTATCATCAGCTTTTAAAATATTTTTAAAACCATTATCATTTAGATAACTACAAAACCCTCTAATGGCACTTAGTTTTTTACTTATAGTTTTTGGATTTAGATTTTTGATTTTTAATCGATAGGGCATAATATTAAAGATATTTATCCCTTTATCTTCATATATCTCAATCTCTGTTAAAGCCTCTATTAAAGTTTCATTATAACTCTTTAGTGTCAAATCAGAGTAACCTCTAACATCTTTTAGATAGTCTAGGAATTCTATCCGTTTTTTATTTAGTAACTTTTTCAAAAAGACCCTTAAATTGTTTATTGTATAATGTAGCTTTATCTATAAGTTTTTTATCAGTTATTACACTTGGAGACAATTTTTTATATGTACCTATCATAATTTCACATATAGTTTTTATCTTTGCTTTATCTGCTGTTGTTATAAAATCATGTGTTGCTATCTCATTTATAGTTTTCATGTATTTATTTGCCATATCTATATAATCTACATATTTTAGTGATACTTTTGATTGTGCCATTATTGTTGAAGCCATACGGTTATATATATCTAGTTCAAAAGCTTCTTTTGCTAGTTTGTAAGCTTCTTTATAATCACTTGTTTCATAGTAATACTTGGCTTCTAAGGAGAGTTTATAAGATGGATTTGCTAAAAAAAATAGGCTCATAACTATTAGAAGTATTCCAGCAATAGATGGAAACATTATTTTATAACTCATTTTTTAACAATCCATTTTTTATAGTATCTTTAGCATCTTCTAAACTCATATCAGATACATCGATAAAATCACTTATATAGTAGTGAATTTCACCAAATGGTTTGGGTATGATAAACTTATCCCAAGATGGTATCTGCCAATATAAAGTTGGTTTTATCTCAACCAATACAATTCTTACTTTTGCTTTTTGAGCCATAACAACGATGCCATCGTGAACTATATGTCTAGGGCCTTTTGGACCATCAGGAGTGATGCCCAAATCATAGCCATCTTTTAAAGATTTTATAGATTCTATAAGAGCTTTTACCCCTCCACGAGTGCTTGAGCCTCTTATTGTCTCAAAACCAAACTTGTTTAGCGTTTTTGTGATAAGATTTCCATCAAAATGTTCAGATATAACAAGTTTTACTTTTGGAGTTTTTTTGTAGTGGGTATAAGCATAAGGTATCATCAAAAGCTCACCATGCCAACAAGCCATGATAAAGTTTTCATCCCCTAGAGTATCTGGAGCATGAAAAACTTTTTTATTTGTTAGATATAAAAGTCGAATAAGCAGTGAGCCTAAAGATGGCACTATGATTAAAGCTAAAAACCGTGAAGTTTTTTTTAAAAGCTTTTTCAACTCTTTACTCTACAATCTCACCAGTTAAGATAGTTCTACCTATAGCTGTTATCTTAACATCTCTAAATTGACCTAAAAGCTCATCTGAGCCTTTTACTTTTACTACAAAGTTGTTATCAGTTCTACCACTTACATACATATCTTGGTTTAAATCTTCAAAGTAAACTTTGTAAATTTTTCCCATTTGAGATGCATTTATCTCATCTAGTATCTCAGTATGAAGGCTTTGAAGAGTAGTTAGTCTTTGTGAAGCTACATCAGCATCTACTACATTTGTATAGTGTTGAGCTTCTGTTTCTGGGCGAGGGGAGTATTTAAAAGAGAAGATTTGTTCAAACCTTACTTTTCTCATCACATCCAAAGTTTCTTCAAAATCCTCATCACTTTCCCCTGGAAATGCAACAATTATATCTGTAGATATACTAACCTCTGGACACATTGATTTTAGTTTTTCAACACGATTTAAGAACCACTCTTTTGAGTAACCTCTTTTCATATCTCTTAAAACTTTACTTGAGCCACTTTGAAGTGGCATATGCATAGATTTACATATCTTAGGGTTGTTTGCAAACTCTTCTATAAACTCATCATCCATATGAAAAGGGTGAGGTGATGTAAAACGGATACGCTCAAGATTATCTATCTTACTTAACTCTCTTAAAAGATAAGTAAAGTTTACTTTTTTATGGTCATCATTTGAAAATCTTCTTCCGTAGTTATTTACATTTTGACCAAGTAAAAATATCTCTTTTGCACCATTATCTACACTTCTTTGAGCTTCATTTACTATAAGATTTAGTGGGATTGATACCTCTTCCCCACGAGTTTTTGGAACGATGCAGTAAGTACAAGATTTATCGCATCCCATAGAGATATTTATGTAAGCTTTAAAAGGTGATGATCGAAAATCTTTAAAAGCAAATTCACTCTCATCATAGTTTATATCTATCTCAACAGCTTTATCTTTATGTAAAACTTCACTTATCTTAGATACATTTCTAGCACCTAGTACAAAGTTTACATAAGGAGCTCTTTTGATTATCTCTTTTCCAAGATGTGATGCAGTACAACCACAAACACCTATCTTTGCATCTTCTTTTTTCTTTTTGTTAAAAACACCCAACTCTGAGAAAAGTTTAGATACTGGTTTTTCCCTAACTGAGCAGGTATTTATCAAGATAAGGTCGGCTTCTTCAAGTTTTGTAGTAGTCTCATAATCATCTTTTTCACGAAGTTCAGCTATCATATGTTCGCTGTCTCGTGAGTTCATAGCACAACCTAGTGTCTCGATAAATAACTTTTTCATTTTATATTTCTTTTTAGTTCATTATATGTACTTGGTACATATACTCGTTGTCTGAAAGACCGAATTTTACTTCACTCATATAAAAACTTTTACCTTTTGCTTCAAAATAGTCTTGAAGTTCTAGTAAATCTTTGTGAGAATTTTCTCTATCAAAGTAAAATATAACACTATCTTCTTTCTCAACACTAGCTTCTATCTTAGAAAGCTCTGCTTTTTTAGGCTTTTTATCAATATCTGTTCTTGCAAATAATAATTCCATCTCTTAATGCTCCTAGTTTTTTATAAAGTTTTGCATTATAGTTAATTTCTACTAAAGAACTGATTAAAAAGAATTTTGGTATAATTTCATACTTCATAAGAAATCCCCCAATTATTACATTATTATTTTTTGTGAAACAGATTAAGATTAGGATATTACTATGGAAAAAATTTTAGATATTGTTGATGCTATCGCACATGAAAAGGGTCTTGCACCCCAAAAAGTAAAAGAAGCACTAAAAATTGCTTTTATTCAAACTGCAAAAAGAGTTATAGGAAATAACCTTGCTTTTGAAGCTGTTATAAACGAAGAAACAAAAACTATCGACATCATTCAGACTATAACAGTTGTAGCTGATGATGATGAAAAACTACAAGATGAAGAGATAGCACCTGCTTACATCTCTATAACTGAAGCTAGAGAGTATGATGATCAAGTTGAGTTAGGTGATCAACTTCAAATTGATCATGATTTAGAAGAGTATGGAAGAACTGGAGCTTCTCAACTTCATCGTGAGATAGAGTACCATATACAAAGACTTATAGAGGATGAAGTTTTTAATAAGTATAAAAGTAAGATAGGAACTTTAGCATCTGGTCAGGTTATAAGAGTTGATTCTAAAAACAACACTTATATAGAAGTTGATGAGATTCGTGCTATATTACCTATGAAAAGTCGTATAAAAGGTGAAATTTTTAAAGTTGGGGATCATATAAAAGCAGTAGTTCGCCGTGTAAATATGGATAAGATAAATGGTATCCAGATAGAGTTATCTCGTACAAGTCCTAAGTTTTTAGAAACACTTTTAGAACTTCAAGTTCCAGAGATTGCAGATGGTTCAGTTATCATAGAAAAATCGGCTCGTATCCCTGGGCAAAGAGCAAAAGTAGCACTTATATCAACTCATCCACAAGTTGATGCAGTTGGTTCAACAGTTGGTGTAAAAGGTGTTCGTATAAATGCAGTAAGTAAAGAGCTAAATGGTGAAAATATAGACTGTATAGAGTACACAAATATACCTGAACTTTTTGTATCTCGTATAATGAGTCCAGCTATTATATCTCATGTAGAGATAGTTAAAAATGAAGAGGGTGAAGATGAAAAAATCATCATCACACTTCCAGCTGATCAAAAATCAAAAGCTATTGGTAAAAGTGGTATCAATATCCGTTTGGCTTCTATGCTAACAGGAGTAGATATAGAACTTGTTGAAAATGACCAAGTTACATCAGAAAGTGGAGAGATAGAAGAAGCCAAAGATGGTGTTGATGCACTTGAAGCACTGTTTAACTAATCTAAATTATTAAAGATTGAGAAAGATTTTTTCTCTATCTTTATAGACTACACACTTTTTATAACCTATCTCTTTTGCAAGTGATACAATCTCATCTGAAAAAAGTCCAACTTGTTCTGGTGAGTGAGCATCTGAGCCAAAAGTTATAGGGATATTTAGTTTAAAAGCCTCTTTTAAAAGTGCTTTTGATGGGTATGCTTCTTTTATAGGCTTTCTATATCCTGCCATATTTATCTCTAGTGTCATATCTGCATTTTTTATAGCCAAAAGAGCCTCTTTTGCAATTTCAACTATATCTTTGTTTGGCATAAATTTAAAAACTTTTATAAGGTCTAAATGTCCAACTATATCAAAAAGATTAGTTTGTGCCATCTCTTTTATGCTATCAAAATATTTTTGCCATATCTCATCTATATTTTGAGTTTCATATTTGCCTATAAATTCAGGGTTATCAAAACCCCAACCATCTATAAAATGGACACTTCCTATAAGATAATCAACTTTTGCATTTAAAACTCTATCGTCCATATATCCTAAAAGGTAATCAACTTCATAACCTAGTAAAATCTCTATATCTTCTTTATATATTTTTTTAGCTTCTAAGATATCTTTTTCATATCCTTTCATCTGTTCAAAGCTCATACGGTATTTTTTATCAAAATTCATTGGTGCATGGTCTGAGAAACCAAAATATTTTGTACCGTTTTTTATAGCATTTTCTATATATTGAGATATTTTACCTTCAGCGTGGTTACATAGTGTGGTATGATTATGTAAATCAACTATCATATTTTCTCTTTTTTCTTTATTTGTAGTAATTTTATGATATTATAGTGTCAAAAAATTAATTTTACCAATTAATAATGGAGATATTTATGACTCAAGATGAACTTGATGCTTTGATGGGTGGTGATGTAGATACTATCGATGAAGAGATGGCTGAAGTTGAAGAAAAAGAGGATAAAAAAGAACCTGTAGAAGATAAAAAAATTATAGAAAACCATGTACAGGAGGGTCAATTGCCATTTCCAGCAACAAATGAAAACAAGATGGTACATCAACTAGATGATGTAACAAGAGAGAGCGAAGAGAAAGCTGGTGAGATTTTTGATATTATTGAAAATATTTCTAACGAGCTTATGGAAAAAGAGGATAATCTTAATACTATTTTAGAGATTGTTGAATCAAATATTACACTTTTTACAACTTTAAGTACTAAATTTCCAGAGGTTGAAGCTTTTAAAACTCAACTAGAAAAAAATGAGACAGCAAAAGAGGAAGTAAATACTGTTTTAGAGATGTTGCAAAATAGTGGTGATGATATAATGAATGTTATGGATATAATGCAATTTCAAGATATTCATCGTCAAAAGATAGAGAGAGTTATAAATGCTATGAGAGCATTGTCTAAATATATGTCAACACTATTTGAAGGTCAGATTGATGATGATAAAAGGGTTGCTTCAGCTCAACACTTACACGGTGATGACAATGATGACTTGGCTTCTGAAGATGAGATGGAAGCATTACTAGCTCAGTTTGCGAAAAAATAGTTTATGAAAAAAGTAGAATTATTATCTCCTGCGGGGACACTTGAAAAATTAAAAATTGCATTTGACTTTGGTGCAGATGCTGTTTATGGTGGGGTTAGCCATTTCTCTCTTCGCATCCGAAGTGGGAAAGAGTTTAGTATGGAAGAGTTTAAAGAGGGTATAGAGTATGCTCATGAAAGGGGTAAAAAGGTTTATGCTACTATAAATGGTTTTCCTTTTAACTCACAATTAAACTTACTAAAAAAACATATACTTGCTATGGCAGAGTTAAAACCAGATGCATTTATCGTTGCAACTCCTGGTGTTTTAAAACTTTGTAAAGATTTAGTACCAGATATGCCACTTCATCTCTCAACACAAGCAAATGTTATGAATGTTTTAGATGCTAAAATATACTATGATATGGGTGCAACTAGGATTATAACTGCTCGTGAAATCTCTTTAAAAGATTTAAAAGAGATAAAAAAAGAGTTACCAGAGCTTGAACTTGAAGTTTTTGTCCATGGTAGTATGTGTTTTGCATATAGTGGAAGATGCCTTATCTCAACACTTCAAAGTGGTAGAGTTCCAAACCGTGGAAGTTGTGCTAATGATTGCCGTTTCTCTTATGAGATATATGCAGCTAATCCAGATACAGGAACTCTTTTTAAGCTTGAAGAGGAAGAGGGTGTTGGAACTTATATAATGAATGCAAAAGATTTAAATCTTGCTTCACATATACAAGAGATACTAGATAGTGGTGTAGTAGATAGTATCAAGATAGAGGGTCGTACAAAAACAGCTTACTATGCAGCTGTTACTGCAAAAGCTTATAGAATGGCTATAGATGATTATTATGCAGGTAAATTAGATAGTGATAAATATCAGTATGAGTTAAACTCTTTACAAAATCGTGGATATACAGATGCTTACTTAGTTTCAAGACCATTTGAAAAGCACGATACTCAAAGTTTGGATTTTACTATGCAACTAGGAACTCATCAAGTAAGTGGACAAGTAACTAAAAATGGTGAGTACTTTTTATGTAAGTATAAAACTCTACCAAATGATGAACTTGAGATTGTAGCACCTCTTGGAAGTGATATAGCGATAGTCGATAATGAGATAGGCTCAACTTATGAAAGAGATGGTAAACTTTATATGAAGTTGAAAAAACTTGTAGCTGAAAATAAAAAAGTATGGG
Organism: Helicobacteraceae bacterium; assembly: GCA_027068615.1. Classification (GTDB taxonomy): domain Bacteria; phylum Campylobacterota; class Campylobacteria; order Campylobacterales; family Sulfurimonadaceae; genus Sulfurimonas. Next base: position 14,611 of record JAMOQV010000073.1, read on the forward strand.
ATGAGGTACATAGTGGAAATATAAATCCTATAACTCTTCCAACTAAATTACCAGCATATACATTTTTAAGAATACCTGCTCATCTTGATATGGGGACATATCCAAAAAATTAATGTTATAATTGCAAAAAAATAAAAGGCAATAGATGAAATTTGTATCAATCGTTATGGGTTCAAAAAGTGATTATGAGGTTATGAAGTCGTGTTCAGATACACTAGAGGCATTTGGTGTTAACTATGAGATGATTATATCTTCTGCTCACCGTTCACCTGAAAGAACTGCTGAGTATATAAAACAAGCTGAAGAAAAAGGGGCTCAAGTATTTATTGCGGCTGCTGGTATGGCTGCACACTTAGCTGGTGTACTTTCTTCAAAAACTGTTAAACCTATCATTGGTGTTCCTATGTCTGCATCTGCACTTAGTGGTATAGATGCACTACTTTCAACTGTTCAGATGCCAGCTGGTATGCCAGTTGCAACTGTTGCTATTGGAAAAGCTGGAGCTATAAACTCTGCATTTTTAGCTATGCAAATGTTAGCACTTGAAAATGAAGAATTATCAGTAAAACTAAAAGAAGATAGAATCGCAAAAGCTAAAAAAGTTGAGATGGATTCTTTAGAGATAGAAACTATTATAGACTAAAACAAACGGTACACTTCTTGCTTAAATATTTAATAAGTCTAATTAAGGAAGTATAATGAAGTGGATGAGTGATTCAGAGTATAGTGAGCTAACAGGTTTAGAACTATCAGCAATAGAAGATTTGATAGAACGGGGGAAGCTTACTACTAAAAATGAAAATGGAACACGGCTTATAGACCCATCTAAGGGTGCAGGTTCTGTTGTTCCAGCTCAACTAAAAGAGTTATCTTCACGCAATACAAAAGAGATGGTGGTTCAGCCTGAATTTGTTGAAAAAACAATAGGCACTATCATCAATCTTCATGAAAAAGTTCTTGATTCTAAAGATGAAACGATAGAATCTATAAAAAGTGAAAATACACTTCTAAAAGAGGCTTTACACTCTTTACAAGAGCTTTATGAAGAAGATAGAAAGACAATACACACTTTACAAGAACAGTTAAAACTTTCACAACAAGAGGTTGAGTTTATGAGAAGAAAATATAAACTTATGTGGAATAAAACTATAGAAGAGCATACAAGTTAATGAATATAGAATTAGCTTGTGTTGAATGCATAATCAATCAAAGTACAAAAGTAGCAAAAGCTATAGAAGCATCTGATTGTTTAGAAGATAAACTTGCATCAACTGTAAAAGATATGAGTAAAGATTTTTCATTTTCAAACAATCCACCTGAAGTAGCTTCTGATGTTTATGAAAAGATGGCAGAGATAGCTAATAAAGAAGATTTGTATGATGAGGTAAAAGAACTATCAACAAAAAAAGCACAAAGTTTTATACCAGTGTTAGAAAAAAAATTAAAATCAACTTCTAATAAGCTTTTAACAGCTACAAAAATAGCTGTTGCTGGAAATGTGATAGATTTAGCTGCTGAGGTTGAGTTTGATTTGGATGAAGAGTTAGAAAAAATTTTCGAGACAGATTTTTCATATAACGATTTTGATAAATTTCAAGATGAGTTAAACAAATCTAAAAAAGTTGTTTATTTGGGTGATAATGTTGGGGAGCATATATTTGATTATATGTTTATAGAAGTTTTAAAAGAGTTGTATCCTAATTTAGAGATATATTATTTTGTAAGAGGTAATCCAATCATAAATGATGTAACTATAAAAGAAGCTAAAGAGGCTGGATTTGATAAACTTTGTTATCTTGTAGATAGTGGGGTAAATACACCTGGTTTTGCCTATAATAGAGCAAATGGTGATGCTAAAAAGCTTTTTGATAATGCTGATTTGGTTATATCAAAGGGGATGGGAAATTATGAGTGTTTAAGTCCAACTCATAGAGATAATATATGTTTTTTACTAAAAGTAAAGTGTGGAGTTGTTGCTAATTCTTTAGGTAGAGATATTGGAGATATAGTTTGTAAAATGATTTAGAACTTAAAGTTCTAAATCATTTTTTTGGCATTTTTATAACAAAATAATCACCATCTATACTGTGTGTTATTTTTGTTTCATCTACATTTTTTGGTATAGTATATTGTTCAAAAAAAGATTTTGAGCTATAAAAGTACTCACCATTTTCATCTCTTGTTGTTTTTATATTCATATCTATGCTAACCATATGATGCTTTATCATAAAGTTTATATTTTTGGCTTCTGCACCATTTAATTTTATGCGGTATATGTAAGCATCTTTAGTTTCTTCATAAAGTGGTTTTTCTTCATATAGCTTAGGATTTTTTGCTTTTAAACTTTTTAGATAATCATTTCTTTTTTGTAGTTGAGAAATCCTTTTTTGATACTCTTTTATGATGCTGTCATTATGTTTTAATTCATAATTTAAACTCGGTACAAAATTACTAAAAGAAAATAAACTACTACTAACTAATACTGAACTTAGAACTATATTTTTAAACATTGTTTATCCTTTATATTTTATTTATATTAAAAAAATTTTATAACAAAAAAATAAATAATTTATAAATAAAATGCTATGATTTGGTATGAAATTTTTTTATAACATCTTTATTTTATTGAGTTTAATTGTTAGTCTTGCTTGTGCTTCAAATAAGCTTTGTAATGAAACATCACCATATTTGCTACAACATAAAAATAATCCTGTTAATTGGTATCCATGGGGAGAGGAAGCTTTAATTAAAGCCAAAAAAGAGAATAAACTTATATTTTTATCTATAGGTTATAGCACTTGTCATTGGTGTCATGTTATGGCCGAAGAGAGTTTTGAAGATAAAAAGGTAGCAAAACTTTTAAATGATAATTTTATATCTATAAAAGTAGATAGAGAACAGTACCCATACATAGATAAGTATTATCAAAAAGTTTATAAGATTTTAAATAATAAAAGTGGAGGTTGGCCATTAACTATACTTTTAACATCAGATATGGAACCATTTTTTGCAGGTACTTATGTCCCTAAACATTCTGGTTATGGTTCAATCGGTCTTATAAATCTTATAAATTCAACAAAACTAGTTTCTTATAAAAGATTAAAAAGTATAGGTAAAGATGTTTTGCAAAAAATAAAAAATTATGATGAATTTATAGCACCAAAGACTAAGATAGATTTAACTCTTATGGATAAAACAGTAAAAGAGTTTAGTTCATATTATGATTTTAAAAATAATGGTTTTACAAAAAGACCAAAGTTTCCACAAGCTTCAAGTATAGATTTGTTACTAAAAATCTATAAAATAACAAAAAATAAAAAAGCATATATAATGGCAATAAATGCATTGGATACTATGGCAAAAGGTGGTATATACGATCAGATAGAGGGTGCTTTTTATAGATATACAGTAGATGAAAAGTATGAAATTCCACATTTTGAAAAGATGTTATATACAAATGCAGAGCTTATACAGACCTATACTCTAGCATATAGTATCACAAAAAAACCATTATATAAAAAAATCATAAAAGAGAGTATATCTCAAATAGACAAAAGATTTAAAACAGATAATCTTTATATGAGTGCAAGTAATGCAGACAGTGAAAACTTTGTTGGTGATAAAGAAGAGGGGTTTTATTTTTTATATGATTATGACGACACTGTTGAGTATCTTCAAAATCATGGTGTAGATAAAAATATTATAGATAAAATACTTGCCTATATAGGTATAACACAAGATGGTAATTTTGATTCTGATTTTAGTAATCCTCATATTGCTGATTTTAAGACACCAAAAGGATATAAAAAAGTAAAAAAATTGCTAATAGATATGAGAAAAAATAAAATTTACCCTTTTATGGACAATAAGATAAATACAGCTTGGAATGCTCTTTATATAAGAGCAAAATTCAAAGCTAGTATTGTAAATAAAGATTATATAAAAGAAGCAGAAGATTCTTTAAATACCTTATTGGAGAATTTATATATTGATGGTAAATTATACCATCAAACTATAAGCAATCATAAGCCAACTCAAAAAGCTTTACTTGAGGATTATGCTTTTTTGTCTAGTTGTTTATTTGAAGCTTATCAAGTAACATTAAATGATAATTACTTGAAGCTATATGAAGAGTTGATAAAAAATAGTATGAAACTTTTTTATAAAAATGGAAAATGGCGAGATTCAACTGATAGTTTTGTAACTTATGCAGATATCTCTGAGAGTGCATATGAAAATCCACTTGCTCAAAATATTATCAATATGTTGCAATACTCTACTATTTCATCTGATTTTAAAACTTATACGATAGCAAAAAAAACACTTTCAAATTTAGCTTATTCTATAATGAAGCATCCATCTTATTATCCAACAGCCACTTTAGCATCTATTATGTTAAAAATAGAACCAGTCTTTATAAAGTCAAATTTAAAAAATCTAAAAAGTATAGATATATCTACTATAAACTATCCTTTTGTATATAGGTACAAGCTAGACTCAACAAAGTATCTAGCTTGTAAGATAGGAAGTTGTTTTGCTTATGATTTAGATTTTTCTGTTGTTCGTGATGTTATTGAAAATTTTTAATTTAACCCCATTTTAGCAGGATTTAGTATGTTATTAGGGTCAAATGCCATCTTTATAGATTTAAAAAGATTCATCTCCTCTTCTGTAAATGCCATTCTCATATATGGAGCTTTTGCAAGTCCGATGCCGTGTTCACCACTTAGAGTTCCACCCAAATCAACAGTAGCTTGAAAAACTTCTTCTATAGCTTTGTAAGCGATTTTAACTTGTTCTTCATCGCTACCATCTACCATAACATTTGTATGAACATTACCATCTCCAGTATGTCCAAAACATGGGATATTTACATTGTATTTATTTGCTATTGCATAGAATTTTTCTAAAAGTTCAGGTAAAACTGCACGAGGTACTGTTACATCTTCATTTAGTTTTTTACTACCATAAACACTTAAAGCAGGAGATGCATTTCTTCTAGCAAACCATATATCACTTGCTTCTTTTTCATCTTTTGCGATTTTAAACTCACTACAACCATTTTCAAAGAAAACTTTTTCTATTTGTGATAGTTGGTAAGCCAAATCATCATCTAAGTTTCCATCAACATCAGTTACAAGCAATGCTCCAGCATCTACTGGTAAGCCTTTGTTAAAAGTTTGCTCAACTGCTCTTATAGTTAAGTTATCTAAAAATTCCATAGCAACTGGTACTATACCACTTGCCATTGTTTTATAAACTGCATTCATAGCATCGTTTACTGTTGGAAAAATCCCCATAGCTGTACGAGTTAGCTTAGGTTTTGGGATAAGTCTTAGAGTTATCTCAGTTAAAACGGCTAATGTTCCCTCAGATGCTACTAAGATACCACTTATGTTATATCCAGCAACATCTTTTATGGTTCTTTTACCAGCTTTTATAATGTCGCCATTTGGTAAAACTGCTCTTGTTGCCATCACATAATCTTTTGTGATGCCGTACTTTGCAGCTCTCATACCACCTGCATTTTCACTAACATTTCCGCCTAAAGTTGAGTACTCTTGACTTGCTGGGTCTGGTGGATAAAAAAGACCTATCTCTTCTACGGCTCTTTGTAAGTCCATATTTATCACACCAGGTTGTACTACTGCTACCATATTTTTAACATCAATCTCTAAGATTTTATTCATATGTTTTTCCATAGCTAGTATGATGCCACCACTACTTGGTAATGCCCCACCAGTAAAACCACTACCAGCTCCACGAGGAACTATAACTATTTTATGCTCATTACAGTACTTTAAGATAGCACTTATATCATCTTCATTTCTTGGAAATATAACGGCATCTGGTTCAAACTTATTTCTTGTAGCATCATAAGAATATGCTAAAAGATGTGCTTTGTCACTATAAATATTTTCTTCACCTACTATTGAAGTAAAGTGTTTTATATGTTGTTTATCTATCATTTTCCATCTCACTTCTTAATTGTTTATTATTTGGATTGTATTTTAAAAGTAAAGAGTAATAGTAAAGATTGTAATCTTTAACTTCATCAGTACCTTCTCCAAAGTCCCACCAACTATTTGTCATCTCTTTTACTCTTGTATAAAAAGGTAATTTAACAGAGTTTTGTTTAAGTGGAGCTTTTGAAATAGCTAGTATTTTTAAACTTTTAGCATCAACTGTATATAGTTTTTCTTTTATAAAAAAGTATATTAGACCAACAGAAGTATCATTACTCATATCTAAAAAATCATCTTTTATTGGTGCTAAGTGACCTTTTAAAGATAATAATGTTGTAAATATATCAGAATGTATCCATTGAACTTTTATAGCCTTTGTGATGCGATGATAGATCTCTTCATTAGGTGCTATAAGTAAAGCTCTTGAATAACCAAAAGCAAGTACAACTTTATCTCCATTTTTAACATGATAATTTATAGAAGGTAATGCATTGTTTACAAGAGCATCAAAATCATTCATTTTAAGGATTGCTGTATGTGTAGCATTATCAAATGAATTTACAGTTATGTTTTTTAAAATAATACTGTGGGACTCATCAATTTTATGTATGATAAAACCACTTATTCCAACATCTATTCTGTCTATTTTTATTGTTGCTATATTGTTTGGTTCATCTACAGTTTCTATTGTAGATGTAACAACAGATGCAAATATTTGTGAAATTAATAATAAAAATAATATTATTTGTTTCATATTTCTCTCTTTGTTTTAAATTTTACCCGTTATTATAACAAACAAATCTCATACTAAGCAAAATTTAGTTAGAGTTTGCCAATTATTTATTTTCGGAACTATTCAATGATACAAATTTTTCTAATTTTACTGTTACCACTTAGCATTTTTGCATCTAAAGTTGATACTTATCGTGTTGAAAAAGGGCAGACATATCTTACTTTTTTGCAAAAACAAAAACTACCTATTAAAAAACTTTATTATGATCTAGATAATGAAGATCAAATCTTGACTCAAGAGATAAAAGCAGGTGTTCATTATCAAATACTTCATGGTAAGAACAATAAAATAGAACAGGTTTTACTTCCTATAAATGAAGAACTACAAATTCATATTTATAGAGATGATAAAGGTGCTTACAAATTTGAAATTATACCAATCATATATGAGACTAAAAAGAAAGTTTTAACACTTAAGATAAGTAGATCTCCACATTATGATATATATAAAATGACAGGTTCTACTAAACTTGCTTCTGTTTTTGTGTCTGCTTTTAATAGGTCTTTAAATTTTAAAAGAGATTTAAGAGTTGGTGATGATTTGGTAATGATTTATGAGCAAAAATATCGCCTTGGAAAACCATTTTCTATGCCTATACTAAAAGCAGCTATGATAGAAATGAGAAATAAAAAACATTATATTTATCTAAATAAAGATGATAAATACTATAATGAAAAAGGTCATAGAGTTGAAAGATTTTTACTTATAAGACCTATAAGAGGTGGGAGAATATCTTCTTATTTTTCAAAAAGAAGGTTCCATCCTATCTTAAAAAAATGGAAAGCTCATTTTGGAATTGATTATGCAGCTAGAAGAGGAACTCCTATAAGGGCAGCTGGTAGTGGTAGAATCTCTTGGGCTGCTAGAATGGGTTCTTATGGTAATTTAGTAAAAATTCAGCATGAGAATGGATATGAAACAAGATATGCACATATGAAAGGGTTTAGAAAGGGGATAAGAAGAGGTAAAAGGGTTAAAAAAGGTGATATCATTGGTTATGTTGGAACAACAGGTCGTTCAACTGGACCACATTTACACTTTGAACTTAGAAAAAAAGGGCGACCTATTAACCCTCTTCGAGTTGTTCAAGTAACAACTAAGAAATTAAAAGGTAAAAAAAGAAAAGAGTTTTTAAGCTTAAAAAAGATGTATGATAAAGAGATATCTTCAGCACTTACAAATTATAAACCTTTTATAAGATTACCAAAAATGATAGATGAATGTTACTTTTGTAAAATTAAGAAGTTATAAAAAGTGCTATTTCATCAGATAGAAGATAATTAGGATTGTAAAATCTTTTATCTTCTTTGTAGAGTTTATTTTCTTTTACGAGTATATCTACTCTTTTTAATTCATCTTTAGTTAGTATGTTTTCTTCTATGCCAACAGATGAACGAAGACCTAAGAAAATTTGTTCTATTTTTTTATCCTCTTTTGTTAAGTTTTCAATATCTATATCCAATGGATTTTTTATATAGTTTTCAACAGATGTGGCTGTATAAAATCTTTGTAACTCAAGTTTTCCAATAGCTCCACTTCCTAATCCTATGTAATCTTTATATTTCCAATAACCAAGATTATGTAAACTTTTATAAGTTCCAAAGTTACTTATCTCGTATTGTTTGAAACCATACTCTTTAATACTATCAAATATAAAGTTTGTTAATTCTAGCTTTTCATCAGACATTTGTGGTTTATGTTCAAATGGTGTATTTTCTTCTATCGTAAGAGCATAGGCACTTATATGATTGATAGGTAAAGTAAAAGCTGTTTTTATATCATTTTTTAGAAGTTTTTTTGTATCTCCAAGTGTTGCATAAATGATATCTAAAGATATATTTTTAAATCCAATTTCGTAAGCATTTGTTACAGCTTTTATAGCTTGTTTTGAATTATGAGAACGATTTAGTAGTTTTAATTTTTTATCATCAAAACTTTGCACACCAAAACTTATGCGGTTTATTCCAAGTTCTTTCATACCTTTTAGCCATTCTTTAGTAGCACTGTTTGGATTTGCTTCTGATGTTATTTCTATATCTTTTTTTAAATATGGTTTTAACATTTTAAATAATGGTTTATAAAGTTCAGGAGATACAGTTGATGGAGTTCCTCCACCTATAAAAACAGTTTCTATAGATTGGTTAGTTACTTTAAATCTTATTAATTCATATTTTAGTTGAACAAGTAGTGATTGCATATATGTTTCTTTTAGATGAAACTTATCAACATAGGAGTTAAAAGCACAATATGAGCATTTTGAATCACAAAACGGTATATGTATATATAGTAACATAGTGGTTAATTTTCTTTATCTATTTTGTGTTGTGTTTTTTGCATTTTTTAAGCTCCATATTTTTATACCTAATTATAGTATATTATTTAATTTTAATCACTATTTTTGTATAATCACGATAATTAAATATAGGTATCTAGTATGAATAAAGAAAAATTATATCGACCTAATGTAGCGGCTATAATTGTCTCAAGTAACTATCCTAAAGTAAAAGAGATTTTTATAGCACAAAGAAATGACTTAGAGGGTGTTTGGCAGTTTCCTCAAGGTGGTATAGATGAGGGTGAAGAGGTAAGAGAAGCACTTTTTCGCGAATTAGAAGAGGAGATAGGAACTAACTCTGTTGAAATTATTTCTGAATATCCTCAATGGTTGAGTTATGATTTTCCATCAAAGATAGCTAAAAATATGCAACCGTGGATAGGTCAAAGACAAAAATATTTTCTTGTAAAACTTAAAAAAGATGCTAAAATAGATATAAATACTAAGCATCCTGAATTTAACGATTATAAATTTGTAAAAGTTGATGATGTTTTAGAACTTAGTGCTTCATTTAAGCAGGATGTATATGAAAAAGTTATTGATTATTTTAAAAAAGAGGATTTTTTATAAATGTTAGTTGTTCAAAAATTTGGCGGAACAAGTGTTGGTGATTTGGAGAGAATCCAAAATGTAGCAAATCGTGTAAGTGAAACAAAAAAAGCTGGTCATGATGTAGTGGTTGTAGTTTCGGCTATGAGTGGAGAAACTAACAAACTTGTTGGTTATGCTGAACATTTTTCATCTAACCCTGCAAGAGCTGAGATGGATATGCTTTTAAGTTCTGGTGAGAGAGTTACAGCATCACTTCTTTCTATAGCCCTACAAGAGATGGGTTATAGTGCAGTTGCTATGACTGGTAGAAAAGCAGGTATCGTTACAGATATGCATCATACAAAAGCAAGGATTGAAGAGATAAATCCAAAAGCTATGAAAGATGCCATAAAAGAGGGTAAAATCGTAGTTGTAGCTGGTTTTCAAGGGGTAAATGAAGATGGAGATATTACAACTCTTGGTCGTGGTGGAAGTGATTTGAGTGCTGTTGCTATCGCTGGAGCTATAAAAGCAGACCTTTGTGAAATATATACAGATGTTAGTGGTATCTACACAACAGACCCTCGCATCGAACCTAAAGCTAGAAAGTTAGATAAAATCTCTTATGAAGAGATGCTAGAACTTGCAAGTTTAGGTGCAAAAGTTTTACAAAACCGTTCAGTAGAGTTAGCAAAAAAACTAAATGTAAACCTAGTAACAAGAACAAGCTTCTCAAACGAAGAGGGGACATTAATAACTAAGGAAGAAAATATTATGGAAAAACCATTAGTAAGTGGAATTGCATTAGATAGAGGTCAAGCTCGTATATCTTTAATAGGTGTTAGCGATAGACCGGGAGTTGCATCTGAGATATTTAACAAACTAGCAGAAGCTGAAGTAAATGTTGATATGATTATACAAAATCGTGCTCATGCTGGTATGACAAATATAGACTTTACAGTTCCTAAGGGTGATTTGATAGATGCTAAAAGTGTTGTAGCAGACTTCTTAAAAGATGGTGATTTGGAAGATGATGTTTATAATGAAAACATTTGTAAAGTTTCAGTTGTTGGTGTAGGTATGAAATCTCATGCTGGTGTAGCTGCAAAAGCTTTTTCAACTATGGCTGAAAACAATATAAACATAAATATGATATCAACTTCAGAGATAAAAGTTTCTATGGTTATAGATGAAAGATATGCAGAGTTAGCAGTTCGTTCTCTTCATGAAGCTTATGAGTTAGATAAGTAAATACCTTATGTCTGCTGAATTTGCTCAATGGAGTTTAGATGCTATAAGAGATGAGGGAGCTATATTAAGTTGGTTAGAAGAGCAACGCTTTGACTGGACTACAACTCTCTCTTTAGCTCTTGAACAGATCTTAAATGGTAAAACAATCATCCTTATAACAGATGAGAAGAGAAAGTGGTTTGAGAAGTATATATTAACCTCTTTAAATGCAGAACTTGCAGATAGACCACTTTTACCTATAGTAAGTATTGATGCAATTTATAGTCATTTCAATAATGTAAGTGGTGGTGAGATGATAGATATCGTTGAAGATATGATTTCACTCTCTTATAAAGATGATTATTTCTTTTGGTATATTGGTATTGGTGATGATAGACGAGCAGATATAGCTAAAAGAAGATCAAATAGTTATTTTTGGGTTTTTGATGAGGATTTGCAGAATGCATTTTCATTAAAATCTTATGATAAACGCTTAGATATAAAACTTATACAACTTTATCAACTTTTTAACTCATCTTTAAATGCAGCTATGTTTGGTGAGGTTGATGTTAGTAGCTAAAAAGTCTCAGATTATCCTTTCTACAGAATTTGAATCTGAGTTAAAGATACTACAAGATGAGTTAAAACCACATAGAGTTGTAGGTTTTTTAGAAGATAGTTTTAAACTAGAACATGCAAAAGCTGTGGTTTCTGAAGCATATATAAGTGAGAGTGAAGTTAAGTATATAGTTTTAGCTGGTAACTCTTTTACTATAGAAGCTCAAAACTCTCTTTTGAAAGTTTTAGAAGAACCACCTAAAAATATAGAGTTTATAATCATATCTCCAACAAAATCAAATCTATTACCTACTATTCGTTCTAGATTGCCGATAACAAAAGGGCAAAGAGTTTCACAAAGAGTAATTTGTGAGTTAGATATATCAAAACTAGACTATAATGATGTGTTTTTATTTTTAAAAGAAAATGCAAGAATAAAAAAAGATGATGCAAAAAGATTACTTGAAGCGTTGTATTTTAGAGCTATAACTGTAGATAAGTTGATATTAAATGAGGAACAATTAGATAATTTTGATAAAGCATATAGATTGTTAGATCTAAACTCAAGACCTCAAAGTGTACTTGCTATGGTGCTTATGGGATTTGTTATAAAGTAAAAGGGTATTAAACCTTTTATATTATAACTTCTATAATAACATCTGCTACTTCAATAGTATCACCTGCTATTATCTTTGCTCTTTTTCTAGTTTCTATCTCTGAGTTTCTTTTTACATATCCCTCAGCTATAATCATTTTTGCTTGAGCTCCACTATCTACCAAATCTAAAACTTTTAAAAGTTTAAAAAGTTCTATATAATCATCTTTTAATTCATATTTCATATTATGCCTCTACATTTAGTACAGAAAAACCTTGTTCTGCCATATATTTATCTACTGTTTCTAATGCTTTTTTCATAGTCTCTTGAGATATCTCTGGTAACTCTGAACCCCAAGCTTCTTTTGCATCTTCATAACCTTTAAGCATACCTTCTCTACCTGCTTTAAGCATATCTTCATCACCATTTGCTCCATTTATAACAAAATCAGATATTCTTTTAGCTGTTTGATCAACTCCAAAGAATCCATTATCACTAACTAACTCTTTTGCTTCATCTTGAGAAAGTTCAGCTATTGGCTTACCATCATAACCTATATCTTTTAAAAAGTTTTGAAACTCTTCATAATCTTGCTGAAACTTATCTTTATCTTCACCAATAATGATAGATAAATCAGATTGTAAAGATATAGATTGAAGTAAAACCTCTTTAGATTGTTCCTCCATCTGATTTTTTATATCTTTTACTTCATCTGCTGATATTTTATCTGTAAAATTACTTTTTATCTCTTTTTTTGTGTTTACATTTGTATTCATACTAATTATATTTGATGAAATTTCCATTTTAACTCCTTAAAAGTTACATTTTAATGCATATTATGCACATATTATCGACAAATTTCAATATTTCTTAATAAAAGGTTGCAATTAAGAAATATTAGGCTATACTTGTGTCTATGAAAAGATGAGGCTCGAGTTCATCTTTAGCGTTATAGTATGTTTTATCCATCCAATACCCCTAAAGACTCTCCACACTTTCAAAATTTTAATACAAGGTATTTGCAATGGCAGAATTACTAGATGGTACAGTTAAATGGTTCAATGATGAAAAAGGTTATGGTTTTATCCAACAAGACAATGGTGGGAAAGATGTATTCGTACATTTCCGTCAGGTTAACAACAACACGGGTGGTCGTGTTTCTTTAGCTGAAAACCAAAAAGTTACTTTTGAAATCGGTGAAGGTCAAAAAGGACCTCAAGCTGAGAATGTAACTCCACTTTAATCAGTGTTTATTAGATATAGGTTTTAGCCTATATCTAAACTTCTCCATCCCTATAAGCTTCAACAGCTTCAGATAAATCTTTAAACCCACTTACTCTTCCAACAAGATAATTTTCATCCAATATATAACAAGATATAAAACCACCCATCTCTAACAAAAATAATGCAGTTTCATTTGGAGACTCTTCTATTTTTGAGATAACTCTCATCCCATCTATTGTATCACTAAGCTCCACAACAACATCATACTCAACATCGAGTAATTTTTTACCATCACTTATATAATCAGCCATTTTATCCTCCTAGTTATTCTTAAGCATTTTTAATACCTACTTTCTTTAGGAATAGTTTTTGCTAAAGATGCCAATGAAACAATAGATTATACCAAACCCTATTAAAAACTAAACATTTAAATAAAAGATAAGCTATTAGCTATGAGGCAAACTATTGCAGGAGCTATCAGTAGCTTCAAGAGTTACTTATTACTTTGATGAGAGTGGATTTAATCTAAACCTTTTAATGAAGTTATTTATGCCCTTTTACTTATCTTTTCTTACTTTAGATATACTTATCATTTAAATTAAAGTAAAAAGGCTTTTTTATGTTTAAAGTTACAAAAGAGTTTGGTTATCTTGCATTGACATTTTTAACATTGGTTGCAGGGTATGCTTATCTAAGATATGCATATAAGGTTACGGATTCTACTCCGTTTACTCAAGAGATAGTTCTTATTATACTAGGCACTATAGCTACGGTATTTATAACTGCTTTGCTATTAAATAAACAATCATCCGTTGAGATAGAAAAAGAACAAAGTATAAAATTTTTGGACTTAAAAGCTCAAACTTACGAAAAACTTCTTGACCTTATGGAAGATATGGTTAGTCAAAATAGTATTTCAGAATTAGATATTACAAAGTTACAGTTTATAACACATAGATTAGCTATCTTTGCATCTCCTGATGTTTTAAATGAATATACAGGTTTTTTAGATTTTATAAAAACTGTATCAAAAGATGGAAACCTTTCTAAGGATGCTGATGTTATCTCTCAAGCACTTGGAAAACTGACTATACAAATTCGTTTTGATCTACTTGGTGAAAATAAAGAACAAAAAGTTTATTCTATAGAACAGGTTAAAAAGATGATTCGTAAAAATTCAGATAACTCGTTACATCTAAATATAGAACATCGCTAAGTTATAATAATCAATACAAATATAATCTAAAATATGTTATTCTTTCATAATTTTACAATTTATGGATAAAAAAATGGTTGCATCAGATATTCAAGATTTTTCGGAAAGTCGTACTAAGGCTAGGGCGTATTTTTGTTACTTATTTTCAAAAAATATCCCAAATAGACTACCATCTATAACACAAGAGATGATTATACCTCGTCTAGTTAAGATTAAAGCAGACTTGGCCTCTTGTGAAGGTGTTTACCTTTTAGATGAAAAGGGTGTGCAGATATCACCTACTTATACTCAAACTGAAAAGATTGAGGATGATATAGGTAAGATAAGAGCTCACCGTGCTTATTATTATCGTGCTGTAAGAGAAGGCAGATGTACTATAACAGACCCTTATCCATCACTTATAACTGGTGGGGATTTAACAGTAACTGCATCTCAACCTATTTTTTGTGAGAGTGGTGAATTAAAATATGTAGCTTGTGTAGATATGCCACTGAGTGAAGTTTTACAGATAGGTCATCTAAACACTTTCGATACTTTTTTCTCAAAACTTTTTAAATACTCTTATGGTGTTTTTGCATTTGCACTTATAGCTATAGCACTTTTACTTTTTATACAAGGTGGTATGAGCTTTTTTACACATAAGATTTCTATATCAAACTTTGATATAAAGTATGTTTTTGAAGCTACTATCTTGCTTACTCTCTCCTTGGCTATTTTTGATTTGGCAAAAACACTCATAGAAGAAGAGATTATGGGTCGGCATAAAGAACATAATATCTCCGAACCACATAAAACAATGGTAAAGTTTATAGGTTCTATCATCATTGCATTATCTATCGAAGCATTAATGCTTGTGTTTAAGTTTGCTATAACTGATCCAGATAAACTTATGTATGCGATATATATAATAGGTGGAGTGTCTGTACTACTGCTTAGTTTAGCAATTTATATAAAATTTACAAAAGTGAGCATTAGCGAATGATAGCGATAGTTGATTACAATATGGGAAATTTAGCAAGTGTTAAAAATGCTTTTGCTAAGTTAGGAAAAGATACAGTAGTTGAGAGTGACCCAGATAAGTTTAAAAACTACGATAAGATAATATTACCAGGGGTTGGTGCTTATGCAGATGCTATGGAACATCTAAAAGAGAGAGATATGGTTGAGGCTTTGCAAGAGTATGCAAAGAGTGGAAACTATATGTTTGGTATCTGTTTAGGGATGCAACTTCTTTTTGAAAGTAGTGAAGAGTTTGGCAAAAATGATGGACTTGGACTTATAAAGGGTAGAGTAAAAGCTTTTGATACATCAAAATTTAGCGAGAGTTTAAAAGTTCCACATATGGGTTGGAATAGGATGTTTACAAAAGAACATCCACTTTTTGATGGTTTGGATGAAAATCATTACTTATACTTTGTTCACTCTTTTCATGCGGTTTGTGAAGATGAAAAAGATAGCATTGGTAAAACAAACTATGGCTATGAGTTTGATTCTTGTGTAGCTTGTGATAATGTGTTTGGGATACAGCCACACCCTGAAAAAAGCCATAAAAATGGTTTAAAAATATTAGAAAACTTTATAAATTTATAGGAGAGATAGTAGATGACTTTATACCCAGCGATAGACTTAAAAGATGGAAAAGCGGTAAGACTTACAAAAGGGCTTATGGATAGTGCAAAGATATACTCAAATGAACCGTATGAACTTGTAAAAAAGTTTGAAGATATGGGTGCTAAGTGGGTGCATCTTGTTGATTTAAACGGTGCATTTGCAGGTGAGCCTAAAAATCTTGAGCAGATTATAAAAATTAGACAAAACTGTAATGTTAAGCTTGAACTTGGTGGTGGTATCAGAGATGAAGATACTATCAAAAAGATGCTTGAAATTGGGATAGATAGAATTATACTTGGCTCTATCGCTGTTAAAGACCCACAGTTTGTAAAAGATATGGCTTCAAAATATCCCATAGCAGTTGGTATAGATGCCATAGATGGTTATGTTGCAGTTGAGGGTTGGGGTGAAGTTAGTTCTATGAAAGCGACCGATTTAGCTCGTGAATTTGCAAATGCTGGAGTTGAAGCTATAATCTGTACAGATGTTGGAAGAGATGGAACTCTTAGTGGTGTAAATGTTGATTTTACTGTTGATATAGCACAGGCAAGTGGTGTTAGTACCATAGCTAGTGGTGGTGTAAAAGATGAAGAAGATATAAAAGCACTTATAAAAACCAATAAAGTTGATGGTGTAATTATAGGTAAAGCATACTATGAGGGAACACTAGATTTAGAAAAAATGTTCAAATTAGTATAATTAATAGAAAAAAAAACAAAATTTAGATAAAATAACCAATAAATTTTACAAATTATAGTAAAAAAAAGGATTTCAATTGAAACTACTTGTTGTTGATGATAGCTCTACAATGCGTCGTATTATAAAAAACACTTTGGCTCGTTTAGGATACAAGGATGTACTTGAAGGTGCCGATGGTGTTGAGGGTTGGGCTCAAATGGATGCAAATCCAGATATCGATATGTTAATTACTGACTGGAATATGCCAGAGATGAATGGTCTTGAACTTGTTAAAAAAGTTCGTGCTGATGAGAGATTTAAAGATACTCCTATTATTATGGTTACAACAGAGGGTGGTAAAGCAGAGGTTATTACTGCACTTAAAGCTGGTGTAAATAACTATATTGTAAAACCGTTTACTCCTGCTGTACTAAAAGAGAAACTTGGTGCTGTAATGGGTGTTGCTGAGTAATGCAAGAGTACTACTATGAATTAGTAGTTAAAGTTTCATCTCATCATGAGTTATTTGCTGATTTTTTAGCAGATACTGTACCTGTTGGTTTTGAAGAGGTAGATGATGGTTTTATCATCAGAAGTGAAGATGAACTCGATACTATTGCTTGGGCTCTTGAACAGTTTAATGAAGCTCTTCAAAAAGCTTTAAAAGAAAATATTGAATTAGAAACTAAACAAAGTAAATTAAAGAATGATGATTGGGTTAAATCTTATCAAGATAGTGTAAAACCACTTCAAATAGATAAGTTTTATATCCATCCAACATGGGATAAACCAAATCCAGATCTCTTAAATATTGCTATTGATCCAGCATTAGCATTTGGTACTGGACATCATCCAACGACATCCTCTTCACTCCGTGCAATTAGTAAGTATGTTAAGAGTGGGGATGATGTTTTAGATGTTGGTTGTGGTAGTGGTATATTAGGTATAGGGGCTATGAAGCTCGGTGCTATCGTTGATGCCTGTGATACTGATCCTGTTTCTGTTGAAAATTCTATTCATAATGCAGAATTAAATGGTTTAAAATTTAACAGTATTTGGGAAGGTTCATGTACAAATATAGATAAAAAGTATAATATAGTGGTAGCAAATATTGTTGCTGATGTTTTAACATTTATATCTAAAGATTTGAAAAATGCTTTAAAAGATGATGGTATATTGATACTTTCTGGAATACTAGATAAGTATGAGAAAAAAGTTCTAAATTTTTATAAAGATTGTGACTTAATTCAAAGAATAGCCCAAGATGAATGGGTAACATTAATTTTAAAAAAAGCTGATTAAGAGAGAATATGCAAAATCAAGATAATAACAATAATTTTTTCAACCAAAATCCACTTATAACTTTTGCTATTTTTTCAGTTGTAGTAATTTTGCTTTTTAAAGTTTTAGTTGGTGAAGATAGCAATAATATTGTATCAAACACACAAATGAAACACACTCAAAAAGTAAGTTACTCTGAACTGAAACATTTAGTTGAAACAAAAAATGTTTCAAAGGTAGATATTGGTCAAAGTTATATAAGAGCAGTTTCTGCAGATGGTACAACTATCTATACAACTAGAATTGTAAGAGGTGATACTAAACTTATAGAAGAGTTAGATAAGCAAGGTATTGAGTATTCTGGTTTTAGTGAGACTAATTGGTTTACAGAGATGTTTGGCTGGATGCTTCCTTTTCTGATTATTATGTCACTTTGGATGTTTTTTGCAGGTAGGATGCAAAAAAGTATGGGAAGTGGTCTTTTAGGGGTGGGTAGTTCTAAAAAGATGGTAAGTTCAGAAAAACCAAAAACAAAGTTTGATGATGTTGCTGGTGTAGAAGAAGCAAAAGAGGAAGTTCAAGAGATAGTTGACTTTTTAAAATTCCCAGAGAGATATGTTGAGATTGGTGCTAAAATACCAAAAGGTGTACTTCTTGTTGGTAGTCCAGGTACTGGTAAAACACTTTTAGCTAAAGCAGTTGCAGGGGAAGCTGATGTTCCATTTTACTCTGTAAGTGGTTCTAGTTTTATAGAGATGTTTGTTGGTGTTGGAGCTGCAAGAGTTAGAGACCTTTTTGAACAAGCTAAAAAAGATGCTCCTAGTATAATCTTTATAGATGAGATAGATGCTATAGGAAAAAGTCGTAATGCTGGTGCAAATATGGGTGGAAATGATGAAAGAGAACAAACTCTAAATCAACTTTTAGCAGAGATGGATGGATTTGGTACAGACACTCCAGTTATTATATTAGCAGCAACAAATAGACCTGAGATATTAGATAGTGCATTAATGAGACCTGGTCGTTTTGATAGACAGGTTTTAGTAGATAAGCCAGATTTTGAGGGTCGTATAAAAATCTTAAAAGTTCATGTTAAAGATGTTAAAATCGATGATGATGTAGAGCTTGAAGAGGTCGCAAGACTAACAGCTGGATTAGCTGGTGCAGATTTAGCAAATGTTGTAAATGAAGCGGCACTTTTAGCTGGTAGAAAAAGTCAAAAAACTGTAAAACAAAAAGATCTATTTGAAGCTGTTGAGAGAGCTTTAGCTGGACTTGCTAAAAAATCTCGTAGAATAAACCCTAAAGAGAAAAAGATAGTTGCTTACCATGAAAGTGGTCATGCACTTTTAGCTGAGATAACAAAAGGTGCTAAAAAAGTTTCAAAAGTATCTATCGTTCCTCGTGGATTAGCAGCACTTGGATATACTCTAAATAAACCAGAAGAAGATAAGTTTATGATGCAGCAGCACGAATTATGGGCAGAAGTTGATGTGCTTCTAGGTGGTCGTGCAGCTGAAGAGGTATTTATAAAAGAGATATCTACAGGTGCAGGAAATGACCTTGAACGTGCAACTGATATCATAAAATCAATGGTGCAAACTTATGGTATGAGTGATGTAGCTGGGCTTATGGTACTAGAAAAAAGCAGACAGTCATTTTTAGGTGGCGGTATGGGTAGTGCAAGAGAATATAGTGACAAGATAGCTCAAGATATGGATGAGTTTATTAAAAAATCACTTGATGAAAGATATAAGGCTGTTATCGCTTCTTTACAAGAGTATAACGGTGCTATTGAAGAAATGGTTAAACTTCTTTATAAGAAAGAAAATATCACAGGTAATGAAGTAAGAGATATCATTATGGAGTTTGAAAAAGCCAATGGTATGGAATCAAGAGTAGAAGACCATTCTCATGATATAGAAGAAGAGTTAAAAGCTGATGCTAAAATGTCAGATGAGACTAAAGAGTAAGATATAAAATCTTACTCTAATCTTAGTTCTTAGAGTTATGTTCCTTTTCAAATAACAATTTTCCCAAGTTTATATCAAAGTTAAAGTATTCAGATTTA